>JAFGGA010000001.1 GCA_016930835.1 Deltaproteobacteria bacterium | reverse complement strand
TTATCATTTTAAAAATCAGTGAGTTAGAAACTGAATCTATATCGTGACTTAAGAATAATAGTTATAACGTATTGAAACAAAAAAATCAACAATTGAATAATATCTTTACAATTCTAATTAGATTTTCAATAAAAAAAAATATATACTTTCATTATATAATAGAAGGCTCTGGCAGTAACTCGGATCTAAAAACCTATTGCATTAAGTCATTGTATTTGCCTATAATAACAGTGGAATAACAATAAAATAGGTTAATAAATTTCAAGAAAGGCTATGATCATGATGGACAATGAGCCGACCTATTCTGATTTGGAAAAAAAGATTCGAACCCTTGAAAAGAAAATGGCTGATCTTCAGATCAGCGAAAGGCATTTTCGATCCATTATCGAAGCAGCGGAAAATGTCGGCTTTGTTTTATCAGACGTCCAGGAACCTATGCCTCATATAACTCAATTCAGTTCAGGCGCAGAAAAGATATTCGGCTATACCCGTTCCGAGGCGATAGGAAGACCATTTTCCATTCTTCATAGGCCTGAAAACCATCCGGATTATCAAGCCATCCACAGACGGATGAGAGAAAGCGGAAAAGGGCAAGGGTATCTAAACGAACATCTTCATTCACACAAATCCGGTGGAAAAATATGCCTATTGTCATCATCCCATCCGTTATTTGACGCGAATAATAATCTTCAATCCGTTTTGGTACTTTATATTGACATTACAAGACAAAAAGAACTTGAGGCACAGATCAGAGAATCCCATAAGATGAAAGCCCTCGGGACACTGGCAGGTGGCATCTCCCATGATTTCAATAATATTTTGGGGATCATCATCGGAAATACGGAATTGGCCTTATTGGATATCATGGTTTCGCATGAAACCAAACATTATCTGGATGAAATTCATAAGGCATCTATTCGCGCAAGAAACCTCGTCCGCCAGATATTAACGTTCAGCCGTCAAGCACTACCGGGCCATAAACCGGTTGACATCTCTTTGATCGTAAAGGAATCCATAAGCCTCCTCAAGGCTACCATCCCCTCCACTATAAAAATTCAAAGCCGTTTTCCATCCGAAACCGATTTCATCCTGGCCGACGCAAGCCAGATTGAACAGATTGTTATCAACCTCTGCGTTAATGCCGCTCAATCCATGAAAGATGTGTTCGGAACCATGGATATCGGACTGGATAATGTACAGATGAATGACGGCCTGATAGAAAATGGTTTTCACTTGCGACCTGGACGTTATGTCAAGCTGACCGTTAAGGATACGGGTCAAGGGATAACCCCGGACGACATGCAACACATTTTTGATCCCTATTTTACAACCAAAGGTTTGGCAGACCATTCCGGCATGGGACTCTCCGTGGTACATGGAATTGTACAAAATCATAAAGGCGCGATCACCGTGAGGAGTGAAAAAGGACAGGGAGCCGTGTTTGAAGTCTTTTTTCCAAGCATCGAACAGGTATCAAGATCTCCGGTAAAAAGTGACAAAACCGCTCCTTTGAATCACGGAGATGAATGTATCTTATTCGTTGATGATGAAGAGGCCATCGGAGCCTTTGCAAGAGACATCTTGGAGTACTTGGGATATGACGTAATCATTGAAAAAAATCCCTCGAAGGCATTCAATCTTTTCCAAGAGAAACCAGATTTTTTTGATCTGGTTATCACGGATATGACCATGCCTGAAATGACCGGCATTGATCTGCTAAAAAAGATCAAACAAATCCGACCGAATATTCCCATTATTTTATGTACTGGATACAGTGATCTTATAGATGAGGATAAGGCAAATGATCTGGGAATAGCGGCCTATTTAGTGAAGCCGATTGAAACCAAAGATCTATCCAAAGTCTTGAGAAAAGTCCTGGATGGCGATAAATCGAATGAAAATACCCTTTGATGTTTCCGATGTTTCGCCATATAATATCTTGTTAAACAAACCAAACACCCATCAAATACCGACCTGACCCCTTTGGAGGATTCCGGAGAAAATGCCCGTATTATTTATCAGCTCTACCGGCGATCATGCAGGACAAAGCCTTACAGCATGGGCCATAGGACGCAGATTATCGGAGAAAGGAGTCCGGATAGGATTTTTAAAACCGTTTGGCACCAAACTCATTCGGGTTCATAATCGCTGGATTGATTCGGATGCGGTATTATTCAAGGAAGCCTTCAAGCTTCGTGAGACCTTGGATGCAATTTGCCCTTTTATGACATCCGAGGCAATCGGAGTTCATCGTGGACCTCTCGACTTAATGAAGTCCGTTCAATCTCTTGCCCAAGAACGCTTAATGGAAATAGACTTACTCATAGTTTTAGGGGCCAAACACATATTTTTTGATGACGTCCCCTACCCGCTTCCGGACATTACCATGATCAACGAATTAAATGCCGATCTGATCCTCACCCATCGGTTTAAAAAAGTTTCAACATCCTTATACTCCATTTTATCGGTTATTTCTCTGTTAAAGAAAAAGGTCAAAGGCGTTATTATCAATCGAGTCCCGGGGGATCAATTCGAAGATACTCAGGGTAAGATTGTTCCGGCGCTTATTCAAAATGGAATATCGAATGCTGTATTATTGCATGAAGACCCCGTACTTTCTCTTTGGAGCCTTCGGGAGATTCTGGATGTCCTTCATGGAAAACTCATTTGGGGAGAGGAATTCTTGGATCGCCCAGTTGATGGAATGACCGTGGGGACTTCGGACTTACACGGAGATCTTCTCCTTTTTAAAAGGGTTTATAACAAAGTGATTCTTTTAGGGCCTTCACGGATGCCATTGGAATCGAGGGATCAAACAGGGTCAAGGGCCATTGCAGGTATATTGCTGACGGGAGACAGAGAGCCTGCTGAAAAGGTCTTAGAGATTGCCAAGAAAGCAAAAATCCCTTTAATATTGATAAAAGACGATAACTTTTCCGTAAAAGAACATTTAGATCTGAACACCCCTACACTCGTACCTTCCGATCAGGATAAACTTCTGCATTTCACCAATATGATGGACCAAGATGATTCCCTAAATCGTTTAATCCAAACATTGTCAATCTCATAAATTCGTCACCCCGGCCTGCCTATGCTAGTCCAAAAACGGTTTTCAAGATTACGGGGATCTCTCTTCAAGTTCACCACCCGAAATCCGAATTTCATATATCCTGGACATCCATGAGTTAAGCATTTGTTTCATGGAACCACCTATGCCATAGCCTCGGAAACGATCGCGACGAGTTTTTCCGGTGAGATAGGTTTTGATAAAAACAGATTGGCGCCGGCCTCCAGGCCTAAAGTTTTGTCCTCTTCGCGACTTTTGGCTGTTAAAAAAACAATGGGTATTTCACGGCATTCTTCTTTTGCCCGGATGTTTTTACATAACTCCAATCCATTCATCTCAGGCATGATTATATCCAGCATTAACAGATCATAAGTATTCTCCGCGATCTTTTTAAGTGCCTCTTTCGGGCTGTTGGTTGAATCGATGATATAACCCTCAGGTTTAAGAAGTTCATTAAGGGCCATAAGGACCATCTCATCATCATCGACCAGTAAAATACGTTTTGACATGGTATTACTCCTTTCCAGGTTTGTTAACTGGCAAAAGGACCTTGATTTCCGTTCCCTCATCCGGTTTGCTATGGATCTCGATCCTTCCGCCATGGGACTCGATGATCCCAAAACAGAGAGAAAGACCCAAACCTGTCCCCTTCCCCACAGGTTTGGTGCTGAAAAAAGGTTCCATCACTTTATCTAGATTTTCTTTAGGGATTCCGATTCCCGTATCATGAAGGGATACGGCAACATAGGGATCACCTCCCTCATCGATTAGATCCGTTGAAATGGTTAAGACTTTTTCACCTCTCGATCCTTCCAATGCATCACGGGCATTGGCGATCAGATTCAGAAAAACCTGTTCAAGCTGATTACTATCCCCAGAGATTTCAGGCAGGTCATCCGAGAGCTGCTTGACAATGGCGATACTATGGTTAAGGAGTTGTTGTCCCGTCATCATAAGTGCGTTATTAATGGGAAGATTGATATCCAATCTCCTGAATTCCGGTTTTTTCTGTCTGCTGAACTCCCTAAGATGTTCCACGATGCGCTCAATACGGTTATTGCATTTTTGGATCAATTCCAGTCTTTCACGCTCCGGATTATCCTTGCGTGAATTTTTTAATATCACATGCAGGATAGTTTGGGAAGCCATCAACGGATTATTGATCTCATGAGCCACGCCCGCCACCAGCTCTCCAAGTGCCCTCATCTTGGAGTCCTCTACAAGTCGAACCTGGGCGGCTTTCAATTTTGCCTCCAGGAGTCTTTGGCCGGAAATATCCTTGAAAATCCCGGCAGTACCGATCACCTCCCCTTCTTCGTTTCTCAGCAAGAAGAGAGATGTCAAAATAGCCACCGTGGTATCATCGCGACTCTTCACTTCCATCTCAAAATTTTCCGTTCTTTCACATTTTCGCAAAAGATCCATGATTTCGCGGGCCTGATTGATCCCGCCGGGATAAAACCTTGAGATGTGGGTCCCTATTACTTCTTCTCGTTTATATTGAGTCATCTCTTCCATGGCACGATTTTGGTATGTAATCTTTCCCTTTAAATCTGTTGTAATAATACCATCAACCGAGCTTTCCATGATGTTTTCAAGAAAATCCTTGGTCTCCCGAAGCTCTCTTTCTAGGGTTTTCCGCCTGGTAATATCTCGGACGATCTCCACAAAGCCGGTTATTTCACCGGCGGGGCCTTTAATCGTTGTAATATTTGTATAGGATGGAAATTCTGATCCGTCTTTCCGTACCCGGTTCAGATCTCCCTCATAAACGCCTTTGGTCTGAAGACAGTCGATAATCGTCTTTCCGATGTTTTGCTCTTTGTCTTCAAGGGTGTCGGTGATATCGATATTTTGCTTGTGATTCACTTCTTCTTTTTTCCATCCAAATATCTTTTCCGCTCCCTTGTTGAACTCCACGATATCCCCGTATACATCAAGGGCTATAATGGCGTATTCAGTGGCACTGTCCAAAATGCTGTTTAAAAAATGAGACAAATCTCTATGCCGCGCACGCGATTGCTCCAGCTCTTTTGTGCGATCCTTAACCATATTTTCCAGGTTAGAGGTATAGTCCTGTATCTGGGTAATCATGCGGTTGAAAGAATTTCCCAGTATCCCGATCTCGTCTGTCGCCACCACATTAACTCGCTGTGAGAGATCACCCGCCATCATCTTCGTGGTAACCTCTGTAAGTTCCTGGATGGGACGGGTCAGGAATTTGGACAGGGTGATAGTAAGGAAAAGCGCCATGGCAACACTAATAAGGACAACGACAAGGATGAACTGCTCGGTTTCATAAAGGGCTTGATATATTTCCTCCTCATAAGTCCCTGCCGTAATAATCCAATCCCATGGTTCAAAGTAGATATATTTGAGGATTTTTTGCCGCTGTTCAGTCTCTCCCAATTCCGGATTAATCCATGGATAACGGATGGTTCCAATCTGCCCAGGCGGCAATTTCAGGATATCATTCACAATGGCCCGGATGTATTCAAACCCCGATGGATCCTTTGAATCAATGATATTTTCTCCTTCTTTTGCGGGATGAATGATGAGATCGCCCCGGCTATTCATAACATACATATACCCCGTTTTACCGACTTGAATATCTTTGATCTCGGCCCGAAGAGAAGAGATATATTGATCTGTTGCACGAGATAACCCGAGTGGATTGATATCATGGAACATCTCTTCTTGAACCTTGCACATGGAATAAAAATTTCTTACAAGATGTTCTAGATCCGCTTCAGCTGCTTTTTGAAGGGCATGGCTGAATCGTATCATAGAGAGCACAGCCACGCAGATCAAGGGGAGTAATACCAGGATGATCGTCACGGTGATCAGTTTTGCCCTTATTCTCATATTACGAAATTGAGGAATGCTCATTTTTAGAACCTAAAGTAAAGGATTATAATTTTTCTCGTACACATTTAAGAGAAGGCGGTTTAGAATCCAAAGATTCCGGGCTTCATACCTTCCAAACAAATAGATAAAGGTTTCAAAAAAGAAACTAATAAACAGGATCAGGAAAAGTCACCATCGCCCGGGGTTTATCCACCATCATATACATAACCGGTGATATCCAACCCCCCTCCAGGACATCATCATCAAGGTCGTTTAATATCCCATCATGGATCGCCCAACTTCGTCCACGTATGGACTGCGCAAACGCCCGTTTTCGAAATACTGTATCATCATCCAACCGCTGGAAGAGCTTTTCCCCAGGTTGAAAGAGATCATTAATCCTTTTCATTTCTTTATAACCTTCGAAATAGCTGAATCCCATTCGTTCATAGGTAACGGCATTATGGTAAAAAAGGGCTTCCAATCGAATGCTTTTGATGTTCAATATGCGACAAAAAAACTTTAATGACTCAAGGGTTTCACGGGTCAACCCCATTCCTTTATAGGTCTGTCCAGGAAAATAACCAGCTTCAATAGCCTTTTGTTCTTCGGGGATATTTCTAGAAGCCCACCCAAACAGTGTATCCTTGCCGTTTTCGTCGACATGCGTTTGAAATTTTTGAGAAGATAGATCATTCACAACAAGAAAATCCCACTCAAGCAGGGTGGAATCCGTGGAATCGGAAAGTTGCGTGGAAAAAACGGGGTCATCCTGTTCCTCCAGCTTGATTTCAACGAGACAGGTTCTGTCTCCATCCGGAGAAAAAAATCGAACGACCTTCCGCCCTTTTTCATTGCAAAAGTTGAGGGGATTAATCCCAAAACGATGGTAAAGCGAAGGAGGGATAAGGGGCCTATAGAGACCTTCCTTTTGCAATTGGTCAAGCCGGCTAATCCGTTGAATCCATGCCATGGTCCATCCTTTCACCCATCTCATTTCATTAGACTATTTTTCAGATGTTGTCAAAACAAAGTAAAATGCTTTTTATTGACCATACCCACAGCATAATGTATTTTCAGTCCTGTTATGATTACGGTCAAATTTTTGCGTGTTTTTGATTACCCTCCCTCCTGTTAGGATACATCCATTTTACCGCAGGATATCCGAGGGACGGAGTGAAAAATTGACTATTTCGGTTGGCTAAGCACAATGGGAAAGGCTAATTTCAAAATGTCTGAAATAAAAGGATTAACGCAACAAGCTGTTCATAAAAAAGGTTCTCTGTTTGTGTATTCGGATGAATTGGCGTGGTTTGACTTTGGTACGGACCACCCTTTCAAGCCAGAACGAAGCGCCAAAACCTATGAACTATGTAATCGATATGCACTCATGCATCAACCGTGGATGAAAATACTAAAACCCGAATCCATAGAAGACAATATGATACATCTTTTTCACAATTCAAAATATATCGACCTCCTAAAAGATGCCGAAAAAGGCGACATCAGACTTGAAATGCTTGAACATGGCATTGGAACATCAGACAACCCTATACTTTCAGGGATCTTGGAATGGTCCTTAAAGGTCACGGGAGGCACGGTTGCGGCAATGAATCAATTGATGCAGAACAACGCCCTTGTCGCATTTAATCCGTTGGGTGGTTTTCACCATGCCAAGTCCGATCAAGCCGAAGGATTCTGTTATGTTAATGATATCGCGATTGCCATTAAAGAAGCTATTAGACAAAAAAATGACATAAAAGTCGTCTATATTGATATTGACGCCCATCATGGCAATGGCGTTCAGGAGGCCTTTTATGATGATCCGACGGTCTTGGTGATCTCTATCCATGAGACGGGAAAGACCTTATACCCATGGGTTGGATTTGAGACTGAAATGGGTGAAGGCGATGGAAAGGGGTTCACCGTCAATGTGCCTATTGAGGCTGGTTCGGACGATGAGGTCTTTTTATATGTATTCGATAATATTGTTCCACCTTTATTTGAATCCTTTTCACCTGATGTGGTCGTGGCCGAGCTTGGGGCGGACACAATGATTTCCGATCCGCTAACCCACCTCAAACTCACCAATAACAGCTATCAAAACGCCATAAAAAAAATCGTAGAGCGCTCCCCAAGGTTATTGGCCTTGGGAGGTGGTGGATATGACCTTTTTCGTACTGCTCGCTGTTGGACATTGGCCTGGTCGATCATGAACTTTATTGAGCCTTTGGACGAATTAGCCGGTCTTGTGGGAGGAATGATGTTCGGTCCGGAGTCGGAGGTCGGTAGTCTGTATGATCGTTCATATGCCAGTTCAGGGGAGATAAAGGATAAAGCCATGAGCGAGGCCCAACGGGTCATGACCTACATTCAGAAGGAAATATTCCCGATTCATGGCATTTGATCTTGCTCCTTGATCTTTCATCCATCTTCATAGATCCCCCATGTGGGTTTATCACCATTTTAACTCTTGTTTGGCAAACCGAATACCTTCCCTGAGTTCATCCTATGAGAACTCGGATTCGACCTCTAGAATCTTACGTGTATCTGCTTGAACAAACTTCATCAACTCCTCATACGCCAATAATAAAATATCTCCGCTGGCCTTGAGATCATGTAATTCTTTTGGTTTGGGGAAATAATCATGGATACTCAGGACCTTGAGGACCTTGTTTAAAAAAGGCTTCATCAGTTGAAATAGGGGACAGGTTATCCTATATTCGAACTCGACCCCACTGGTTCGAGATCGAGTCTCTCACCGATTATTCTCTCTCCACTAAGCGATCGATTTTTCCACCAACAGGTTGAAATTCCAAGCATTGATTACCTTTTTTGAGGTGTAAGAAAGCATCTGAATTTTCAAAAGACAATCAATCATATCCGGATAAATGATACATGTGATATAAAATGCCGACTGGACACCATTGAAAGTCAATGCCTGTGAAGGTGTTGATCATCATTGAATAGGGTTTTCAGGGGAGATTATTCCACAACTCGTGGGAAGCTTGTTATACATACTGCAGTCCGATCCTGCTGACCTTATAATCAAGGGTTTTTTTCCAGGAGACCTCCGCCTTCATAACGCCGCTTTCTCCGAGCTTGATCTTTAATTGATCCCCCTTCTCAATGCCGCATTCCAAAAGAACGGCAAGATCACAACCCCCATAGGATTCATTTATGATCAGCCCGATATGTTTGGGGTCAAAGCTATCTTTTTGAGCCTCTTTATCGATCAGGGCATAATCAAGAGGATCAGGTCGAAACCGGAAATTTTTTCTTCGCTCGGAATCTTTTTTTAACATAGACGCCTCCTTGAAGCGATGGGCCCGATGGTCCTAAATGTTTATACTGGAGGAATGAGAAAATCAATTAAATTTCAAATGAAATCATGAAAACAAAACCAACTTAGAACGAGACATAACCTTATAGATCTATCTCCATCCTTTCGCGGGCAAAAAAGATTTCGGCATGATCATGATTGCCTTCTCGACAATGGATTCGCTCCAATTCTTTCATTTGCTCATCGGTCCTCATTGGTTCATGATGAAAAAGGGCCATCCGTTTCACCTTTGCTCGATCTGCGACCATGCAAACATGCTCGATCGGAGAATGACCCCAACCAATTTTACCCAATTCGTATTCGCCTTGTGTGTATTGACTGTCATAAATAACCAGATCAGCCCCAAACATAAACTGCTCAATTGCTTCATTCTGCTCTTTTGCGACCTGCTCACCTTCCAGGGACATTTCCTCATTGTAGGATGGAGACCCGGTATCCATGCAGAAAAGATTTCGGAATGGTTCAGTATCATAAACCGTACAAATACTTTTGTTTTCAAATTCAAACCGATAACCGAGACAGAGAACAGGATGGTTAAGATATTTTGTGGTTAAGCTAATGCCATCTCCAAGTTCGAGATCCCCTTCTTTGAGGTCAAAATATTCTATCCTTGCGGCCAGTTCAATATGCCGAACGGGAAAATAGCGATAACTGAGCTGACCTCCCACGACCTTTTCCAGCGAATCTTGTTCATATGAAACAGGACCATAGACCTTCAGATGGGTTCCGGGAATATATATCGGTGTGAAAAACGGGAATCCCATGATATGATCCCAGTGCGTATGGGTTAAAAAAATCTCCGTTTGTATGGGTCCTTTCGGAAAATCATGAATCATCATGGCGTTGCCCAATTCACGAATACCGGAACCTGCATCCACAATGATTAAACGTTCTGGGTTATGAAATCGAAGTTCAATACATGGTGTATTCCCGCCATATTGAACTGTGTTTGGCCCCGGACATGGAATAGACCCTCGAACACCCCAAAATTTAACCCGCATCCACCTGTTCCTCCTTCCCGACTTTTAAAAAGATCTGCGCCTTATCGATTTCTAGCCGAACCTTTTCTTCAAGCGTTAGAACGTCCTCCCACTTGAAATCGGACAGCCCCATAATAAAATGAATGTCCAACAAATTGGGTTCCTTTCCACCTGCATACCCGATTTTATGGTAATTTGCGTAGAGATTACCAATAGAGACGAATAAAATCATGTTCCGAAACATAGAATCAACACTTTCCGGTTGGTGATGATAGGCAAGTGTTTTTAGGATTGAATCAGTCAATTTCCATTTTTCTGCGATCATCCTGCCGGTTTCACAATGATCAAACCCGAAAATCGATGTCTCAGCCTCCTTTAAATCACATCCATTTCGATTCGTTAGGTCCAGTACCTTGGCATAATCTTCCGAAAAACAATCACTTAAAGGAATTTTGCCAAGATCATGCAAGAGCCCGGCAATAAAAAATTCTTCCTGTATAGGGGCCGGTATACGTTTAAGATCAGCCAATGCCTTTGCCATTACCCCCACACAAATGGAATGGCTCCAAAAATGATCCATATTCAATGAGTTGGATGTATTTTTTCCCAATGATCCCAGTATTGCTGTGCTGAGAGCCAGATTTTTGACCGTGTTCAGCCCGAGGATAATAATCGCTCGTGTTAATGATGTGACTTTATTGGGAAGAGAGTAATAAGCGGAATTAATCAGTTTTAATACTTGTCCTGTTAAAACCGGATCTAATGAAATGACTTTATTGAGGTCATTCGGCGACGTGTTGGGATGATTGCAGATTTCAAGGACCTTCGTTACAGTCGTTGATAGGCTTGGCATCCTGTCGATATATCTCTGCAGCCTACTGAACCGTTCTTTTGTATTTTGATCATCGATTTGCATTACTTAATGTTATCGGCATGATACGTATTTTTATTAAAAAAATGGATAAGTAGAGAATCATTTTAATATCTGATAGCCTCTTTTCATTTTAATTCTGCAATTCTCTTGCCACGGCGCCCTTTTTCGATTAGTTGGCCATGCACCCGGAGACCTTGCAGTCTTGATGCTGAGATTGAAATGGGTATGATGGGGGCGATGTGTGCAGATCTGAAACCAATGTGGTCGACAGATTGGGATCATCCTAACCCGTCTGTATCACCGATTATAGTATTGCGATATGGAGATAATAAAAAATATCGTCCCGGGATGATCTGCTTCTCTTTAAAAAATGGGTTATCAGGTCTCAACGGATAAAATAGCCGCCTTTTTCGTGGTATCCGCAAAACGCATAATAAGGGACTTCATAAGACTTTTAAGGCGTGGAGATATAGACTCATAATCCTTGAGTAACTGATCCGTATCCAAAATACCTACCTTGGCAGGTCCTTCCGCAACAACTGATGCGGTTCGCACGCCCTTCCCGGCAAGCCAGAGACTGACTTCACCGAATATCTCACCCTTTTGCAGGGTGTCTAGGGTTAGTACACCTTTGGGAGTCATTTTTTTTACTTTTACTTGACCCTCCAGGACGACATAAAGCCAGTCTCCTCGCCTACCCTCATCAATGATATGTTCTTGATCCTCGTAATATTCCTCTTTGGCAATATATGAATACAAAAATTGTTTGACGTCCATTGACTCTTCTCCCCTATATGATTTTTACTTCAAAACCAATACCTTTGCGGGGAAATCATGGGAGATATTTTCTTCGTCGCCCCCGGGAAGGCATCAAAAAGCCACTCATGGCACTTAAGCTGGTAAAAGGAAAAAACCGAGGTCCTTGCTTGCCCGGGGTGATAACTCCGTAAAGGATACACCCAAAAGTAGTGTCCCGGGTGATTTCCCTTGATTGATGGATATGATTTGTGCTGTAACACTGATCTCTTTTTTATTTGGAAGTGTGGTGTTGATGACGATTATTTCATCTAGTTGAAGGGGGAATGCAAGTTTTTTGGACCCGATTTCCAATCCCGCGCCACTTAAGCTGATATCTTTGATCGAGCCGGTAAATCGGTCCTTTTGATTCGAATCAATACCTTCTGCGACAAAAGGAAGATCGACTTGTTTTCTATAAAAGCGTCTCTGTGGTGACCATGGATCTTTCCTTTTTAACATGGCATTTTGCTGCTGTTTCCGAGTCAATTTTGCAATGACCTTATTCATCCTTACTAGTCTATTCAAGGCCTGATCGGCAATGTATTTCAGCATGGAAGGCATCTCTTTGTATTCATTTGAGAGCATGCTGGGATGCCATACTTCCAGAATCGAATCCTCAAGTGCACGGACGGAAGCGGCACGCTGGGAGATATCCCTATCCAACAAGATCATTTCACCGATAACCTCACCAGCGGTCAAGGTGGCCAGAGGGATCTCCACGCTGTCCGATTCTGTAAAGATTTGGACCTTCCCTTGAATCACCTTATAGATAGACAGCCCATAGTCTCCCTCTTTAATGATCAGGTCGCCTTTTTTATATCTTAATTGTGGGAGGCTTGAATGATCATCTTTCGTGGTATTCATGAGTGAAGCGGTCCTTTAAAATTTTTTCGTGCCGCAAAATTGACTCTAAGGTTTGGAAATACCTTTAAATATGTCCAAAAGTCAAGAGTAATTATCTCTTCCTCTTTGTGTTCATAACCTCGTCGGTTCCGTTGCAAGTGATTCGAAAGCTCGAATCAACGAGCTTGAAAACAAACCGTTCCTGGTACCGCACACCAACCAACAAGGATGTTTACTATGCGGAGCCGTTATCATGTCAACCTTCCATGCTATGGAAAGATTGCCCATTTTCATGTATGAAGAATCATGGCCTCATTATCAATCTACTGCTAATGAACGCATAAACAAGAAAAGACATAAGAAGAAGCGCGCCTAAGATCTCCGCATCTTTAACCTTGATCATGTAAGCGATAATAAATACAATAATGAAACCGAGAAGGACAATGAAGGTTCTGGGGATTTCTCGAAGAACAACCCTTCCGAAATGGACGAACCGGATGTGACTTATGAGCAAAAAAGAACAGAATAGAATGACGATCCGGGAGATCCAAAGGTTTTCCCAAAAAAGGGCGGCGCCCATCGCCATGATTGCGCCCGCTGGACTGGGCAACCCATTAAATAACCCGGAAGGAAGGGCCTCATCGTATTTATCATAGATAAGATATCTATAGAGGCGGAAACCCACGGATAGAAAATAAATAATCCCGAACAGAAAAGATACGGGCGTCACTCGTCCTTGCATCAGGATTAACAAACCGGGACACATGCCGAAGCTGACGAGGTCGGCGATATCGTCTAACCAGGGTCCCATTCTCGTACCGCCGTGTTTTTCAGCCATTCGGCCATCGAATAGATCAAAGATCTGACCAGTAAGGATTGAAATCGCCGCGGTGACATATCGACCCTGAAACACGAGTACAATCCCGATAATCCCACACGATAAATTCAAAATCGATAAGATATCCGCATAAAATCGGTTGGGTATGGTTTTAAACACGCTGGATGCAACGGCCAGTATGATGGCGACATAAAGAATCTGTCGCGTGAAATCAGGTATCTCAAGCGCACCGTCCAACAATGCGCAATACACGATCAGGGCAAAACAAAGAACGGCCTTGATTTTTCCAAAATTGTTGGCCCCGACGGAAAAACTTGTGAATCGCTTGATAATATATCGAACTGCGAACTGCCCCAGGATTTCGATGATCACCAGGGTCCATATGAGGTCAATATCCAACAGACCTTGGTGGGCAAATATCACCATGGGGGGGAGATAGGTTAATTTATCACATAAAGGATCAATCTCTTCGCCGAAAATAGTAATCAGGTTGCAACTTCTGGCGACCAAACCATCCACCCCATCCAGCATGGCTGAATGGGTGAAGAGAAATATCCCCCAGAACTTTTGTCCAACAATAAAATAAAGCAACATACCGGATAAACCGATTAATAAACGCCAGAAACAAATGGCATTCGGATGAAGAAACCAATGGATCGTAAAATAGCGCTTGATGTTTTCTTTCCGCAAGATAAGGACAAAGCCTAGATAAACCAACGAGGCTACTGCCAATGATATGACAATGTAGATAATATGTTCCATTCAGGTCTCCGCGGGATCTAAACCGGATGGTTGTTAAACACCTTAAGGATCATGACAAAAATGCATGTTTTTGACAACTGAAATCAGAAGGATTATACTTAAATCTCTTAAGCCTAAAGAATATCACGTGAAGGTCCGTAGAAGGTTATGGTTGCTATGCCCTGAGATTGTTGATGCGTATCCCCAAATCCAAGAAATAGACCTCAACCCCATTTAAGTGTATGAAGCTGGCGCCGACATCGTCGATGTGTGAATCGTTTTGAAATGATCATCTACCTTCCTCTATACTTATGATATTTCTCCACCTCGACTTTCAGCCAATCCGGCCAAAAAGTTTCGCCAATGGGGTAGCTTGCATCCAGGGCCTGAAAAGAACCCTTCCCTGAAACCGCCTGAATGCTTTCCCGGGAGTTGTATCTCACCTCGTCCACACCTATGAGTTTTGCAGCGGCCTTATTGATCTCATCCTCGGATTTATCGTAAGGATAATTACCCGCAAAAGCCCGCTGAACGGCAAGTTCCTGCAAACAATCCACACCACGGTGCCACTCTTTAAAGGAGGGGAAAAACATGGGACCATAAGAAATCCAGAATTCTATGTATTTTGCGCCTGCATTGTAGACCACCCAAACCGATCCCCCTTCGCTCACACTTCCCCTAACAATACTGTCATCACCCATGGCTATGACTTTATCCTTTAGAATGGAGTCGATTCCCCCGAATTTGAGACCCACTTCTTTATTCCGTATGGTTCGCTCACCTTCTTGAAAAGTACGCACCGCTTGGGGAAGTTTGATCAGTGCAGGGAGCAACGGTTTATGCAACCCCTCCGCTATACCTACCGTCACCCCCCATCCGGATTCCGGATTGGGAATAACAACATCGGCCTTAGATTCTTTATAATGCTCAACCAATTTAAGGCCCAATTCCCTCCGAATCTGAAAGATCTCTTTTCCCCTGCATATTGAAGCCACATTCCCAAAATAGACACCCTGAAATATGTCCGGCATAAGCGGCTCTTCCACGAGCCTTTTCGTCTCAACACCGTTTTCGGAGCATATGGTCATTTCTGCGCCTTCATACTCTCTGGTTATGTTTCCGCCCAGTCGACGATGGGAAACGGACTCAGAGCTTGCGATAAACGTGCTATTTATGGTCCCATAACAAAAAGGCTCAAATGCCTTGGCATCATTTAAGGTTAGCAAATAGCTTTGTTTACCGTCGAAAACCAGCGCAACCAAAGCAAATGTTGCACGCCCCCTTAACTTTTCCAACAACTTCTCACCTGCCGCGAACGACACGCCGTACTCATTAATATGTTTATGTAACAAAGCGCCAATAATTTCTGTTTTGTTCCGCGTCTGAAAGCTGTAATCCGTTTCCAACTCAATGATAAGATCATCTTCCCTGATTAAATATCCATCCATGGTCAGGGCCAACCGGTGTTTGGATCTTCGGAAGGGAAATACCTCAATGGGTTCGGTGTTGACCTTTTCAACAACGGCACTCTTGGTATATCCGATGTTACCGATTGCGGCTACAGGCTCCAGATCCTGAAAGGTTCGGACGATGTTATAATCAATCACCTCGGCAATCCTTCCAAGGCCCTTATGAATATAGATACCTTTCCCATTCGAGATGGCCAGTCCTGTGCAGGCTTTTCCGCGGTGCTGACAAGCGCCTGTGGCTAAAAAGGCCTTGTTTACAAGCTCATGATCATCTGTTCCAAAAACACCTACGATACCATCCATATACACTCGCTCCAATCTTGATATATTTTATCATTATCTATATTTTGAATTGGCGCTCATCCAGAAAAAAATTTAAGGATGAAGCGTTCCGCGGTCAGCAATCAGTACTCAGCCATCTACTTAGTAGCAAGGCTTTGGCTGAAAACTGAATGCTGATGGCGGATAGTTTGGATCCAGAAACTTTAGTTTATGGATGTTCATTATTTAATATCTGTATGATAACTTTGCAGAGACTTCACTTTTCCATGCCCTTTTCGAAATGATCGAATACCTTTCGCTGCTGCCGATGCAGCCGCCAACGTGGTAATGTATGGGATCTTATACTTAATGGCCGCTTTTCGGATATAGGAGTCATCATGCTTGCTGAGTTTGCCGCTGGGTGTATTGATCACCAATTGGATCTCGTTGTTTTTTATGGCATCGATGATGTTCGGCCGTCCTTCGTGCATCTTATTGATCAATTCCGACTCGATACCTTGGGCATTAAGGAATTGATTCGTACCGTTGGTCGCCCGGATCTTAAAACCGAGGTCCGCAAAATTCTTCGCAACCTCCTGGACCGCGGGCCTATCTGATTCGGATACGGTTATGAGCACGGTTCCCTCGGACGGCAGCACCAATTGGGTGGCTTCCTGGGCCTTATAATAGGCAAGTCCAAATGAATCGGCAAGTCCCAAAACCTCTCCCGTTGAACGCATTTCCGGACCCAGAATCGGGTCGACCTCAGGAAACATATTGAATGGGAAAACCGATTCTTTCACGCCGAAATGTGGGATCATCTTACGTTGGATATCCAGATCCTTTAGCTTTTTCCCCAGCATCAGTTGCGTCGCGATACGTGCCATGGAGATATTACATACCTTGGAAACCAAAGGAACGGTTCGAGATGCCCTTGGATTGGCCTCAAGGATATAAACCGTATCATTGGCAATAGCATATTGGATATTCATCAGGCCCACGACATTGAGTTCGATGGCAATCTTTTTGGTATAATCATTAATTGTTTCAATATGTTTGGCTGGAATACTAACCGGTGGAATTACGCAGGCCGAATCCCCCGAGTGGATACCTGCCAACTCGATATGTTCCATGACCGCCGGCACGAAGGCATCACTGCCGTCGGCAACGGCATCGGCTTCGGCCTCGATGGCATTTTCCAAAAACTTATCAATCAGGATGGGCCGTTCAGGGCTGACCCCCACGGCCGCATTTACATAACGGCGAAGCATCTCTTCGTCATGAATGACCTCCATGGCCCTTCCGCCTAACACATAGGAGGGTCTAACCATGAGAGGATAGCCGATCTCCCCGGCTACTTTTAATGCTTCTTCCAGATTACTCGCCATCCCCGACTCGGGCTGAGGAATACCCAATTTGCGCATCATTTGACGAAAGCGATCCCGGTCTTCGGCAAGATCAATGGTATCCGGTGATGTTCCGATAATCTTTACACCCGCGGAAGCCAACTCATTAGCGATATTCAAAGGAGTCTGTCCACCGAATTGGACGATCAAACCCTCGGGTTTTTCTTTTTCGTAGATGCTAAGCACATCTTCTACGGTAAGTGGTTCAAAATAAAGTTTAGCCGACGTGTCATAATCCGTTGACACGGTTTCAGGATTACAATTGACCATAATCGACTCAAAACCTTCATCGCGTATGGCAAAGGCGGCATGAACGCAACAATAATCAAATTCTATGCCTTGACCGATCCGGTTGGGGCCGCCACCCAAGACCATGATCTTTGGTCGATCACTCGTAGTGACCTGATCGGGGGCGTTATAAGTAGAATAATAATAAGCTGCATCTTCAACACCACTCACCGGTACCGGTTCCCAAGCCTCAACAATACCCAATGAGATACGCTTGTCCCGGATTTCTTTTTCCGTTATCTTTAAAAGCTGACACAAGTATTTATCAGAAAAACCATCTTTTTTGGCCTGTTCCAGAAGAGTATCGGGTAAATTTTTTCCTTTATATTGTAATATCTCCTCTTCCAAATCCACCAATTCCTTCATCTGTTCAATAAACCAGGCCTTAATAAATGTCTTCTCATTCAGACATTGAATAGATGCGCCTTTTCGGAGGGCCTCATACATAATAAACTGACGTTCACTGGAAGGTTCGGACAGTAGATCAATTAGATCCTCCAGAGATTTTTCATGAAAGTCCTTGGCGAATCCAAGCCCATACCGTCCGTTCTCCAAGGATCGGATCGCCTTTTGGAAGGCCTCTTTATAATTTTTCCCGATGCTCATCACCTCACCCACGGCACGCATCTGCGTCCCCAGCTTATCCTCTGAACCTTCAAATTTTTCAAAGTTCCATCGAGCAAATTTGACCACGACATAATGGCCCCAAGGCGTGTACTTCTCTAGGGTGCCTTCTCGCCAGTATGGTATTTCATCCAATGTCATGCCTCCGGCCAGCAAGGAAGACACAAGAGCGATAGGGAACCCGGTGGCCTTAGAGGCAAGAGCCGATGATCGCGATGTGCGCGGGTTGATCTCGATTACGACCACCCGTCCTGTCTTTGGATCATGGGCAAATTGAACATTGGTACCACCAATAACCTTTATGGCCTCCACAATATCATAGGAATATTGCTGAAGCTTTTTTTGAAGTTCCGGATCAATGGTCAACATGGGTGCCGTACAATAGGAATCACCCGTGTGCACTCCCATGGCATCCACATTTTCAATAAAGCAGACCGTGATCATCTGGTTTTTGGAATCGCGAACCACTTCCAATTCCAACTCTTCCCAACCGATGACGGATTCCTCCACTAAGATCTGACCAATAAGGCTTGCTGAAATACCGCGGCTCGCAACGGTTCGCAACTCTTCCACATTATATACGTGGCCACCGCCCGTACCACCCATGGTATAGGCCGGTCTGATAACCACGGGATAACCCAATTGTTCGGCGATTTTTTCCGCTTCCTCCACACTGAAAGCAGGCTCGCTTTTGGGCATTTCGATTCCCAATCGCTTCATGGTCTCTTTAAATGCAATCCGATCCTCGCCGCGTGTAATGGCATCCACGTCAACACCGATAACCTGAACACCATATTCCTTCAATACACCGGTGCGCGCTAGTTCGGAAGATAAATTCAGACCGGACTGCCCACCCAGGTTGGGAAGCAAAGCATCAGGCCTTTCCTGTGCAATGATCTCGGTCATGGTCTGAAGGTTGAGGGGCTCAATGTAGGTTACATCGGCCATTCCAGGGTCGGTCATGATGGTAGCCGGATTAGAATTGGCCAAAACAATTTCGTAACCGAGCTTTCGAAGGGCCTTGCAGGCCTGCGTCCCGGAATAATCAAATTCACAGGCTTGGCCGATAATTATGGGACCTGAACTGATGATCATCACCTTTTTTATATCTTCAAGACGGGGCATTGTAGTCTCCTCTCATTGAATAAGCTGCATTGAGCAGGGCGGGAATTTAAGTTTCGCTAATATAGAAAAGCGCTTTATGAGTGTCAAGGATTTAAGTCATAACGAAATGGCTTGTCTCTGAAATCGTCTTTTGGTATTGGTCTTGACAAAAACAAGTAAGGGCTCCCGTCGACTTTCTACCTTTATTCACACTATTGTAAAAAATCCGTCATTATTCTACGAAATTGTCGCATTATTCAACCCAACGATTCTCAAACTTTTTTACAGCCTATTGAATTTACTATAACTTTTTATTTTTTTCGCCATGGCATGGACATTGCTCATAAATGTCAAAAAACATAAGGAGTACCTGTTATGAATGCTGGAGATACGGTTTTTGTTTTAATGTCGGCTGCTATGGTCATGCTCATGACACCAGGGCTTGCGCTCTTCTATGGTGGAATGGTTCGCAACAAAAATGTTCTAGGCACCTTGATGCAAAGCTTTGTCATTTTAGGGATTATCACGCTCCAATGGGTTCTCTGGGGATATTCCATTTCGTTCGGACCTGATTTGGGGGGTTTTCTCGGAAATCTCGAATGGTTTGGTCTTAAGGGTGTCGGAATGGACCCAAGCCCTAATTATGGGAGCACCATCCCCCATGTTGCATTCATGATCTTCCAATGCATGTTTGCCATTATCACACCAGCCCTCATAACAGGCGCCTTTGCGGAACGTATGAAATTCGGTTCGTTTCTCGTGTTTGTGATTCTCTGGGCGACCTTGGTCTATGATCCGCTCTGTCATTGGGTCTGGGCCGCAGGTGGCTGGATAGGGAAAATGGGCGCCTTGGATTTTGCCGGCGGAACGGTTGTGCACATCAGCTCCGGTACATCCGCTTTAGCGGCAGCCATTATCATTGGAAAAAGACGCGGTTATGGTAGCATAGCCTATATTCCCCATAACCTTCCCATGACCGTTACTGGCGCAGCGCTTCTGTGGTTCGGGTGGTTCGGTTTTAACGCAGGCAGCGCCTTAGCAGCGAACGGTTTAGCGGCCAGCGCCTTCATGGTAACTCACATTTCATCAGCTTGTGCGGCTCTATCATGGATGGGTATGGAATGGATCCATCGGAAAAAACCCACCACCTTGGGCGCCGTAAGTGGTGCGGTGGCCGGACTGGTCGCCATCACACCTGCATCAGGATTTGTTGGACCATTATCGGCCGTTATTATCGGCCTTTTCGCCGGGATTATCTGTTATGGCGGTATCATGTTAAAATCCAAACTGGGCTACGATGATTCTCTGGACGTAGTGGGTATCCATGGTCTAGGCGGAATATGGGGAGCACTGGCCACAGGGCTTTTTGCCAACACCGCCATAAACCCAAACGGCGCCGATGGACTCTTCTTTGGAAACCCTGTCCAACTTTTAGTGCAGTTTATTTCCGTCATGGTTACGATGGTATTTGCTTTTTTCGTGACTTGGATTATCTTAAAATTCATCAACATGATAATGGGTCTGCGGATCACTGACGAAGAAGAAGAAAAAGGCTTGGACCTTAGTCTCCACAACGAAACAGGTTATAGCTTTTAAAGGAGAAATACTCATGAAAAAAATCGAAGCCATCATCAAACCATTCAAACTGGATGATGTCAAAGAGGGTCTTTCCGTACTTGGTATCAAAGGGCTCACGGTGAGTGAGGTTAAAGGATTTGGACGTCAACGTGGACATAAAGAGATCTATCGGGGTGCTGAATATGAGGTGGATTTTGTACCAAAGATCAAGCTTGAAATCGTCGTTGATGACGACCAAGTGGAAAGTGTCGTGAAAATTATCCAAGGAAAAGCCCAAACCGGCAAAATCGGTGACGGTAAGATATTCATCATCTCCATTGAAGAAGCTATTCGCATACGAACCGGTGAAAAGGGGCAGGATGCGATATAAATGACTCTCATTAAAGACGAGCTCAAAGTGGCCAAAGAAAATCTCATGGCCAGCTTTCGTTCCGGAAAAATCGTGGAATCATTTCATGAGGTCTATTCCGAGATGATGGATCAGTATTTTCGAACGTGCATTCAAGAAAGCCTTATTGGTATTGATTTATTTAATGAAAATACACCCTTTGCTCTTATAGCGGTGGGGGGCTACGGGCGCAGAGAATTATGCATCCATTCGGATATCGATATCTTAATAGTGTTCAACAAATCCATACCCGAAAGCGCAAAGGTCCTGGCTGGGGAAATTTTTTATCCTTTATGGGATTTGAGATTGGATCTGGGTTATGGCATCCGTACCGTTGGAGACTGCATCTCTTTGGCCAAAAAAGACTTTGAAGTCTTCACATCTATGCTGGATGCCCGCTTTATTTGCGGGGATTCACCACTTTTTCTGCATTTGATGGAAGATCTTGAGACAAAAGTGGTTAAAAAAAAGACTGATGCCTTTGGAGTTTGGCTCGAAAATGTATACAAGACGCGTTTGGTCACATTTGGAGATGCCAGTCACCTCCTTGAACCCAATCTGAAAGATGGTATCGGAGGTCTAAGGGATTACCATCATCTGTTATGGCTGGCAAAGGTACTTTTTCAGGTAAGGGACCCCAAGGATCTGGAATACACGGGTAAACTTTCATATAAAGAATATGAGGAGTTGACCGATCAAATACGATTCATCCTGAAGGTCCGAAATTTTCTCCATGAGATCTCTGGCCGCAAAAACGATCGACTCAACTTCGAATACCAGGAGGATATCGCAGGCCGATTGGGTTTTAAAAACAAAAAAAAGATAGCGGCGGTGGAGCAGTTCCTCGGGGAACTTCATGCTTCCATGGAAGTTATCAAGATCCTGCATCGATCCTATGTGAGGGGGCAAATCCAAAAAAAACACACGCCAAAGGGAAGTCTTGTTAAACAGGAAATTACAAAAGGTCTTTATATCCATCATAATGAGTTGAATTTTCACTCCTCCACGGTCATCCTGTCAAATCCGTTCCTGTTGATGGAAATCTTTGAACAGAGCAGTCGATTGGAGCTTCCCCTTTCTGTTGAGGCACGACGATTGGTCAAGGAATTTCTCCAAGTCGTTAATGATCCATTCAGGTCGGATGAAAAGGTGATCCATAGTTTCCTGAATATCATCAACAGTAAAGACACAACAACTACTCTGGATCAAATGCTCGAAACCGGATTTTTGGAAACCTTTATCCCCGAATTCGGCAAGATCAAAAATCGCGTGCAGTTCGATGCCTATCATATATTCCCCGTGGGAAGACACATATTGGAGACCGTCAAATACCTAAAAGACCTTCCAAAAGAAAAGGATATCCTTCTTCCCGCCATATTCATGGATTTACCCTTCTCTGAACCCCTCTTTCTGGCCGGATTATTTCATGATATCGGAAAAGACGGAAAGGGTCATGCCCTCCGGGGCGTCAATGTAACGAACAAAATTCTAAAGCGCTTTAGATATCCCAAAAATCAGACCGGGGATATACTCTTTCTGATAGAAAATCACCTTCTACTCATAGAGACCGCCACGCGCAGGGATCTAAATGATGAAAAGATCATCGTCCAATGTGCGCGCCATATCGGAAACACGGATCGTCTCAAGATGCTATATCTATTGACATGGGCCGATTCCAGGGCAACCGGGCCGAGGGCATGGAACGATTGGATCGGGAATCTGGTGCAGGAGCTTTTTTTCAAGATTCTACATATCCTGGAACGGGGAGAGCTGGCCACACCCGATTCTTCACAAAAGGTGGCCAGTGCAAAGATGCAGATACAAAAAATGACGGCCGATCGAATCACGGCCAGGGCACTGGCAGCTCTTTTTGAAGTGATGCCCCCGAGGTACCTTCTGAACACGGACCCCCTGAATGTGATACATCACCTTGAAATGATCGATCAACTGAAACACGACTCGAAATCAAAGCAAAGTACGGCCTTTGTATTGGATGCACGTGAAAATACACAAAAAAATATATGGGAAGTCTGCTTCGTAGCCAGAGACAGGCCAGGCCTTTTTTCGGATATTGCAGGAGTCATGGCCCTGAATAATATCAATATTCTGTCTTCAAATATCTATACATGGGTCGATGGAATCGCTGTGGATATCTTTTCGGTTACACGACCTTTGGATTTGATTCACCCCGGTGAAACATGGAAAAAGGTAGAAAAGGATTTTTTGAACACTTTTAGTGGAAAAATCTCGCTACCTTATCGTCTTGGTCAAAAGGCCGCCCCATCCATTCTATCAGGGACAAAGAAACCCGTCCGCCCACCCGAAGTGGTCGTGGATAATCAATCATCCGATTTTTTTACACTAGTGGAGGTATTTGCCCCGGATCGTATCGGTCTTTTATATCTTATTACGCGTACCCTTTTTGATCTTCGTCTCGATATCCGGGTGGCAAAAACAGGTGTAAAAGGTGATCATATCGCCGATATATTCTATGTGCGAGACTTGGAAGGACAAAAAGTTGAAGATGAGGAACAGGTCCGTGAGATCAAAAGGGCGCTTATCTATCAATTGACCAAAGAACAGTCCCATGAGTAGGCAAGAAATAAAAAAACGTATCATGGAATTCATCAATATCCGTGATGAGGCCGCAAATGATGAGCCAGCCCTCTTGGAGGCGGCATTATTTATTGAGGATGAATTCGGATTCGTTCTAACCGATGATGAAATATGTCAAAGCAACCTTGGGACCTATGATAACCTGGAACGGTTTGTGACTGAAAAATTGGATGCATTGGACCCTGACCCCTGAGCCCTGTGTCATGCGCCTTTCGATTTTCGATAAATAATTTTCTTTGGCTATCGATTCGAATAAAAAGAACGTTTTCATTATGGAGACCCCATGTGCGGAATATGCGGTATCATCAATCTAAAAGAAGGTCCTATACCGGGTCTCGAAATTCTAAAACGGATGATGGGGAGACTGAGACACCGCGGACCGGACTCCAGCGGTTATTACCGCGATAAGCATGTGGCCCTTGGACATACCCGACTTGCCATTATTGATCTTGAAAATGGGGCCCAACCCTTATCCAATGAAGATGGATCGATCTGGATCACCTTTAATGGCGAGATCTTCAATTATGTGGAATTGGCATCCGAACTGCGCCTAAAAGGTCATTCGTTTAAGACCAAAAGCGATACGGAAGTGATCGTCCATGCGTATGAAGAATGGGGCACAGGATGTTTTGAACGCTTTAACGGTCAGTGGGGCTTGGCCATATGGGATAGGAATAAAAAACAGATGGTCCTATCACGTGATCGCCTTGGAATCAGGCCCCTTTATTACACACGATTAAACAACGCCTTTCTCTTTGCATCCGAGATCAAATCTCTCTTTGCGAATAAAGACGTTAAAAGAGAATTCGATCCAACAGGTCTTTCCGAGGTTTTTACGTTCTGGAGCCCCATTGCTCCTCGGACCATATTTAAAGACGTTTACGAACTAGAGCCCGGTCACCATGCGGTTGTTTCCAACAACACATTTTTGTTAGAACCGTATTGGTCTATCCGATTTCCTTCTCGTGATCATGATGATCCGTCGACAGAAGAAGAAAATGCCGTCCTTCTCCGGCAGCACTTAATCAAGGCATCCCGATTACGATTCACCCGAAGTGATGTACCTGTCGGGGCTTACCTTTCCGGAGGGCTTGACTCATCCATCACATCGGCCATCGTCACAAAATATACCGAATCACCCCTGAAGACATTTTCCATTCGATTTGCGGACCCGGAATTTGATGAAGGCGCGTTTCAAAAAGAGATGGTACGTCGGCTTGGGGCTGAACACCATGATGTCCATGTATCATACCAAGATATTGGTAAGGCTTTTCCGCAAGTCGTATGGCACACGGAAAGACCCATATTGCGAACCGCACCAGTCCCACTGTATCTTCTTTCAAAATTGGTGCGGGAATCGGGATTTAAGGTCGTGGTCACTGGTGAAGGGGCCGACGAGGTCCTGGCAGGGTATGATCTTTTCCGTGAGGCCAAGGTTCGTCAATTTCTTTCACGAAATCCTACTTCAAATAAAAGGGCGCAGATTATCCTGCGCCTATATCCATGGCTGGCCCGATCACCAGGCCAAGCTCCTGCCTTTGCCCGTGCCTTTTTCAGTAAAAGCCTCGATCCTAGAGATCCAGGGCTCTCCCATCGTCCTAGATGGGATACCACGGCGGCCATTAAACTCATGCTGGATCCGAATCTGCAACAAGAGATGAAAAGGACAAACGTGGAAGACGAACTCTTGACCTCGTTTCCCCCACCAAGCCAAAAATGGGATAATCTGTGCAAGGCCCAATGGCTGGAGATGGTCTCCCTATTGTCCGGTTATATTTTATCAGCCCAGGGCGACCGGATGCTCATGGCCAACTCGGTTGAAGGTCGTTTTCCATTCCTGGATTGTGAACTTGTGGATTTTGCGAATCAACTCCCGCCCAGACACAAGCTCATAGCCTTGGATGAAAAGCATTTGCTGAAGATTGCATTTAGAGATCTTATCCCGGATGGCATACTAAAACGTCCGAAAAAGCCTTATCGTGCACCGGATGCAGCAAGTTTTTTTAATGGAAAAAATCTGGATTGGGTTGATGATTTGACTGACCAAACAAACCTGAAACGGACGGGAATATTTGCATCAAAGCCTACGTTGGGACTCATCCACAAGTGTAACAAGGTCAAAGGGATCGGTATGAGCAACACCGACAACATGAGAATCACAGCCATCCTCTCCACCCTGTTGGTGCACCACTACTATATTGAACAGGACGGAAAAGGCTTTTCCGACGAAAACTCCCCTGAACCCATCACCGAGATCGACAAGACAGCGGACATTTAAGAAAAAAAAGACCTGACTCTTATACCATTTTCACCGCAAAATGAAGAACGCATGATGATAACGCGAAGTTGGCGTGATTTTGAATGGTCGTCACATGACCGGTGTGGTGAGGATGTAAATGAATGCATGGCAGTTACATAGCATTAATGGGGATTCAGAGAAAGAAAGTAAGTGTGGGTGGGGCATAGCACATGAGGGCGCCGGGACGTGCTACGTATGGTGGTGCAGCGGGTGCGATTAAGTTGACACAGTTTATGTGAATCAAAAAAGCGAATCTGTCGGGCAGTGATTTCGTGGACGATAGACCAGTGGTCCCACATGGGTCCGTCCAAACCGATGAGGATCGCCCTTTCCCCGCCGGTATCGAGGAATCGGATCATCTCATTCCAGAATTCGTCAAGTGGTGTGTGGGGCAGATTTTTATAAGGCATGCTGCGATAAGGAATCAGGTCACCCACAACGTCGCGGAGAATGCCGCCGATTGTGGTCAGTCCAATTCCTTCGCAAAGCAGCCGGCTCAAATCACGCGATTGTTCCAGGTATTCCAGTATCCGACGAAACAACGCCTTCGCCTCAACGTCCCGGATGGCTGAAATAATCCGTGCCGCGTTCACAATGCTATATATGGCGCATAAACCGTCCAGACCGCCCTGTTCATAGGGTATCATCATGACCGTGCCTCATGCGCTGATCCGCCGGGATGACGGGCGCAGGCCAATTGGACGATCCGCTTAGCGAATCCCCCGTAACCCATGCCTGCAGCTTCCGCGGCATAAGCCAGACTGGTATCCGGACTGATATCCGCATTCGGATTGATGTCCAAGACATAAAAAACCTCGTTTTCCAGCCGAAGATCGATCCGAGCATAATCGCGACAACCCAGCAGCTGGTAAGCCGCAACCGATGTCTGCCGCAGCGTGGCCAGATCAACATCGGATATGGGGGCCGGGATGCGCAGTTCGATTCCCTCGTAATGGCGCGATCCGGGTGTAAACTTGGAATCAAATGTGCACAGTCGGTCTCGGACATCGTCAAAGGCGGAAAAATCCATTTCCGCCGGGGGTAACATCTCGACACGACCGTTCCCCCAAAGCGTCACGTGAAATTCCCGTCCGTCAATGAAATCCTCAACCAAGACCGGTTGGGCAAATGCTTTCCGGACTTCCTCCACCCGATCATACAGCGTCCTTTCATCCAGGACCACCGCGTTGCTGTCGACCCCCATGCTGCAATGTTCGAAGGCCGGTTTTACAATGGCAGGAAACCGATTCCAACCGTCCATGGTAGCGGCGTCGACAACCCGCCCGTAAGGGGTAGGCACTCCTTGCTCCACCAGCCGGGCCTTGACAGCGGGCTTGTCCCAACTCAAAGAAAGCACCTCAGGCGGGGAACCGGTGTAGATATACCCCAATTCTTCCAGGATCATGGCCGCCCGAACATCGCTTTTTGGGATGCCCGGCAGCTCTTCACAACAGTTGAAAATGATATGGCTGCAAGGATCGAACGGCCTCAGGACAGCGGCGAGATCCGCGTTGGTGACTGGCACGTCAACGACCCGGTGACCTTCCGCTATTAGCGCCTTCATGAGTTGACCCACGGCATCCTTCACCACGGCCTTTTCGGGCCAAGTCCAGGATTGGTCGACGTTGTAGATCATGACGATAGCCAGATGAGCGATGTCGGTTCCGGGGGCCATAGGCGCTTCTCCTTCACGGTTGTGTATGAATCAATATTTAATGCAGTCGAATACTCACGATCTCCGAGCGTGACCCGGAGCGCATGGGCGGTCCCCATGTGCCCGTGCCGCTTGATATAAAAATCTGGAAGCCATTGACTTGATGCAGGCCGTAATCGTAACCTTTGTAAATGAGACGGGTCAAAAAAATGAAGGGAAATAATTGACCCTGATGGGTATGGCCCGAGAGTTGAAGATCGATACCCAGTTCTTTGGCCAGGAGCATGCGGGTATCCGGGAACCAATACGTCTTGGCCTGCTGGCTTCCTCTATCCGTGTTGCTCTCCTCGATGCTGGTGGGCGTGTGATACATGAGGATGCTAGGTTTTTTCGCATCATATGCCCCGGATTCATTCAGAAGTTGCCGGGAAACATTTTTTCGATTGTGTTCAGGGAAGCTGATCCCGATAATCTGAAGCCCGTCCACCTCAACGATTTGATCATCCAGGACCTTGATCTGCGTTTTATCGATAATGTCAAGTGGCTTCTCAAGCCCCAAATAGCCCTCGTGATTCCCCGTGACAAAGTAGATGCCCTTGGACGTCTTCAGGTTGTTTATCGGCTCAATAAAGGATTGGAGGTCTCCTCCCATACCATCAAAAAGGTCTCCGGTGATGAGGATGAGATCCGGTTCCAGGCTGTTGACGGTTTCCGTAACCCGCTTCATAAATCCCGGACCGTTGATGGCGCCGAGGTGAACGTCGGAGAGCTGGACAATGGTCTTTCCCTTCCAGGTATCCGGAAGATCCTGGATTTGAACAGAAATGGGTTTCACCACTGGAAACCGGGCACGCCATATGCCGTAAGAAGAAAAACCCACGGCTAACAAAAAAACAGCCATACCGATTATCCGCATATTCGGAACCGCTCCTACCCCTTTGCCTAAGCCAAAGATGACCCAGAGCAGGCCCGTACCCATCAAGAGATAAAGGAACAGCCCCAGCCAGATGCACGCAATCAGATAAAAAAGCGTGGTAGCGATATTTACGTGGATACGAAGCAGGATAACGGATGGGAAAAAGCTGAGTGCCAGGCAGACCACGATCCAGAAGACAGTCCTTCGGATACCCGGATCCGAGACTCCCATAAATCGTATAAATGATGTGTACAACAAATAATGTGCGCCAAACAACAATCCCACAAATACAACAATAAATGCAATAAATTTGATAATGGTCATCATTTTCAAAGAATTCTCCCTAGGGTTAACCCTTTGTCTCCATAAACCAATCGATCAATCGCCTGGCGATACTGATCTTGGGGGGTATGGCCGGCAGACTGCCGGCTGAAAACCATCCGGCATCAAGAATCTCTGACCCGTCTATTGTAATAGTCCCGCCGGCATAGTCGGCAATAAATGCCACCATGAGGGAATCCGGAAACGGCCACGGCTGGCTTCCGAAATAGCGGATATGATCTACCTCAATACCGGTCTCTTCTCGGACCTCTCTTTGAACGCATTGTTCCAGTGTTTCTCCCGGTTCTACGAACCCTGCAAGTACACTATAGAATTTTGCGGGCATCCGTTGAGAACGGGCCAGTAGGATTTGCTCGCCCTTTAAAACGGCCATGATCACCGCGGGTGAAAGACGGGGATAGTTCACCAATCCACAATCCAGACAGACCCTGGCGCGTTCATCTTTTTTGTTTTCAGTGGGGTGTCCACATTTTCCGCAGTAACGATGATTCCGATTCCAGACGATCAGCTGGTTGGCCAAACCTGCAACCAGCACGGCTTCGTCTTCAAACCGTCCGAAAAGTGAACGAATTCCCCGGAATACAAAGGCCGCTGGGATAGGATCTGTTCCATTGACCTCTGCCGCATAACACGGTTTCCCATTTAAAGAACCAATATACTGTTGATACATCGTCATCAGACTGGGGGTTTTCAAGTCTGATGTCTGTGGCAAATCTTCATGTCCGTCTCTGTTTACAATCAAAAGCTTCTGTTCATTGAAAATAAACCACAGAGCAGGTCCTGATGGCTCTGACAAAGGCTCGAAACCAGGTATAAATGACATTCATTTTTCCTTTACATAATTTCTTGAGGAAGGTTAGAGAAATAAGACCTTTGTGTCAAGGTCAAATCAAAAACATAAATCCCTTGCCTATTCCAGTTTAGATTGTTAAAAACCATGATTTACTCCCTCCCCTTAACCTGAATGTTGTTGACTTGAGGGAAATTTTGTTGGCCCTGTCGTCACCCTGGCTAAGGCCGGGGTCCAGATGAATCCGCAAAACCTGGATTCACTGATAATCGGTATCTTCGACCGACCGCAGTTTATCCTGTACCTGATACGAGGCCGGAATGACATCAAAGGCTTCCATGACTAAATTGGGGGATTAAGTCAACAGCATTGCCCCTAACCCCTCCCGCAAAGAGAGGGGACATTAATGGATGGACATCAACCATGACATCATGCAGGCATAACAGATTGAGTCTTATAAACCAAACGGATAATAAACTCCGTTGCCGTCATTGCCACCTGACCATTGACGAAACAGAATTGGGTCGAGGTTGTTGTCCTGAATGCCTGGAGGTCCATGGGATTCGACGTCGTGATTTTGAAACGCTTGAACAGGAGAATGATGGCAAGGTTCGGTATCGTTGCGATGATTGCGGCGCTATTATTGAGATCCCTTGAGATCGGTTGAAGGTTTTTAGATGAAGCGCGATCTCGTAAATTATCTCTTATTCCTCATCACCTTATCTTCCTTCTGAAGTTCATTAAGAAGGTCTTTCAGCGGCCATCCTTCGGATACAGGTGTCAATGACGCCCAGATCTGACGAACAAGACCTTCTTTTTTATATGCCGCCATCAGATTATGCAGCTCATGCTGTATCAGCCCTGACATCACAATGGCCCTCGGCATATCCGACACGCCATCCAACCCGGCCCTATCCTCTTTCGTAATCACATCGCCCACCCTTGTCTCAAGATCATCGGAGCAGGCAAAAACGACTCGAATTCCAGTCAGATCGGCCTGATCAAGCAGGTTTATCAAGTCCATTCGTTCCGCTTCAAGATAACCGCAAACCAGCAACCCCCGTGGACCATACATGCGCTTTCCGGATTTAGAAATTTTAGTAAACGTTCCTTTATGTTCCATATTACCATCCCTCCGTGGTATTCAGAGATATACAACCCGGACCCAGAATAAGCACCCTATTTCTCTGAGTCTCATTATGATGATATCTAAGCCCTTGACGGGCTTGATTCACAGGTTTCACGTGCGGATTAGGTATGAATTTTTATTGCTTTTCATAGTATGAAAAGTATATTGTGATAAGTGGAAAATTTAAATGATTTTTTACACTTTCTACTCTGTAATATTACAATTAGTGGAAAATTTTCCATCTAACCAATCTGGTACTGAACAGCAAAGGAGTAGTATTGTGAATATCAATCGTTTTATGCAAGGGTACAAAGCTGCATGGGAGCAACGTGACGAATCAATGTTTTGCGCCCTATTCACCTCACATGGCGAGTATCACAACACGCCGTTCAATGTCCAGCGCGGCCACGCACAGCTTGCAGAGTATTGGCGCCGTGTGAAGCTACAGGAGGAGGTACGCGTCAAATATGAGGTATTGGCGTCTACTCCCCAGGGTGGCATCGCTCATTGGCACGTAACCTACCAAGTTGCCTCTGAAGAACTCTTTCAAATCTGGGCCAAATCCACCGGCACAAACCTCGTGGCGCGAAAGCCCGGTGATCCACTGCCTCGAATGGTTCTCGACGGCGTCCTAATTGCCGAGTTCGAGGATAACCTTTGCAGTAAGTGCGGAATATGGTGGCACAGCATACCGCAGGCATCATAAGGGTTATTCCTTAAAAGTAACATTATCGGTATTAAAGTTTTATGCTTGGAAGATAACATCCTTTTTTAATCTTTCTTTAAACCGTTTTGTAACCAACATTCCAATTCATAGGAGGGCAAAATATGGAGGTAAGAATTAATAACCATGGACCGAATTTACTCTCCACAAAAGTATTATTCAGCGATGAGAGCGGTTTTTCAGTAGCATCAGTGATCGTTATGGGCCAAAAAGACGCTGCCCTTCTCGATGCCCAGTGGAGCCTGTCAAATGGGCATCGGGTCGCCGCGGAGGTCCTGGAAACAGGATTAAGTCTGAAATATATTTACGTGACCCACGCCCACCCTGACCACTATTTTGGACTGGGACCTATTGCCCAGGCCTATCCCGAGGCAAAGATCATTGCCCTTCCGGAAGTGGCCAGCACCATCAACAAGCAGATGTTCGGCAAGATAGAACACTGGAAAAACATTATCGGACCGACCAATGTGCCTACAAGGACGGTCAATATTGAGTCTCTCTCAAAAAATTACTTTAAGCTGGAAGGGGAGCGGATTGAGATAATCCCTAAAATAATGGGCGACCTAAAGTATAATACTGTCGTCTGGATCCCTTCCATTAAAACCCTCTATGGCAGTGATGTGCTTTTCAACAAGTCGCATCCCTTTACCTGCGAAATCACTGCCGAGGAGCGGCAGCAGTGGCTTAAGGATATAGAAAGGCTTGAAAAGCTGGGAGCGGAAGTGGTTATTCCCGGTCACCAGAAACCCGGCATGCCCTTTGACTCCTCCTGCTTTACCTTTATGAAGGATTATCTTATTGCTACGGAAGAAGAACTGGCCAATACCAATACGACAGGGGATTTCTTTTACAACATGGCCATGAGATTCCCTGATTCCAATCTCATCTTCCTGAGCAATGAGATGAACGCGGCGGTATTTAAAGGTGGAAGAGATTGGGAGTGGAGGGACGACTAGAACAGATTCTAATTTCTCGCTCAAAGTCCGGGGGATCGACCGGTTTACGGTTTCTAATTGCTGGATTCTGGTCTCTGGTGTTTACCCGATAATTTTTTCTATTTGCCATCAGCATCATTATGAGATGGTTTTTTGCCACCCATATGAAAGAATCCTGGCCGGTCGGTGTGCTTGATACCCAGACAACGGAACTTGTCCAAAATGGGGTTTATCGGTACGCCAGAAATCCATATCTTCTTTCTTACATCATTATGTTTTTCGGCCTGTTTCTCATTCAACCAAGCATGTTAATGATTGTTCTGATCATCGTAAATATTGTCTTTTGTCATCATATGATTCTAAAGGAAAAAACATACTTATTAAGAATACATGTTACGTAATATGAACAATATAAAACCTGAATCTTGCACCAATCATCTACTGCCGCTCGAAGCGCCTTGACGATAAAGCTTGTTTCGTGATTTTGATCCTCACCATATCGGTAATATGCCTGCGGGTCAAAATCACTCCAACTTC
>JAFGGA010000222.1 GCA_016930835.1 Deltaproteobacteria bacterium | reverse complement strand
TATCATTGAAACGTCACATCGAAATCCATAATCATATTGATGCTAAAATAGAAGATGAGGGGATTTAGGTGCAAAATTTGATATTTGAATGCAATTTAGACCATTTTATATTCATATGTAAAAACATATTTGCCCCAAAAAGGTTCTCCGGGGTACAGGGCTTCCTTTTCTAAATCGAAAAGGAGAAATTTGAAATGAAGCCTGTTATGGACGTTCTGAAAAACAATCACTTACATAATAAAAAAGGTCAAATTGAATCCATATTTGGACACCAATGATTACAAAATCAACCGATTCCATGGGCCTTCATCTTTCTCCAAAGCGATGTTCGACTGATTCCGAGAATATTTGCAGCTTCATCACGTCGACCCTTTGTTTTACGAAGCACATCTTCAATGGTGGTCTTTTCATCCTCCCATAGATAGCTCCGGGCGGAACGGTCGCGCTCACTGTGGTTTTTCAGATCTGTAGCTTCCGTGAACTCCGGCAAATGGGAGAATGTAATGATTGGACCCTTCACAAATACAAAGGCATATTCCATTGCTCGCTCCATTTCCCGGATATTTCCCGGCCAAAGATACTGATGAAAGAGCTTAAGCGCCTTGGGATCAATACCCCGGACCTGTTTTCCATATTTTTTATTGAACTTCGACACGAAATGATTTACCAATAATGGAATATCCGATTTCCGTTCTCGCAACGGCGGCAGGTATAAAGGAACTGTACGAAGCCTGTAAAACAGGTCTTCTCTAAAACGACCTTCCCGCACCTCCCGCAAGAGTGTCTTGTTTGTTGCGGCAATAATCCGCGTATCCAGAGGTATGGGTCGAGTTCCACCTACACGTTCAAATACCCTTTCTTCCAAGACTCGAAGCAATTTGATCTGAATCTCGGGCTTAATCTCCCCGATCTCATCTAAAAATAACGTCCCTCCCTTTGCCAATTCAAAACGACCAACTTTGCTATTAACAGCCCCTGTGAATGCGCCCTTAACATGCCCAAAGAGTTCGGACTCCAGTAATGTTTCTGCTAACGCCGAACAGTTAACGGGTATAAAGGGTCCGCTTGATCTTGGGCTCTGCTGGTGGATGGCCTTTGCCACCAGCTCTTTACCCGTTCCGGATTCCCCTTCGATAATGACCGTTACATCAGCTGCGGCCACATCCGGCACCAGTTGTAAGATCTGCCTCAGCGCCCTGCTCTCCCCGACAATCTGGCCCATATAATCTTGGGGGCTCAATTGACCCTCTTTCATGGAGATGGTCAGGGTTAAAGGCCTAAAAGTCTCTACCGCTCCGATCACCAACCCCCGATTATTTTTAATTACGGATGTATTGACCAAAATCGACCGCTGCTGGCCGCCTTTAGCGACAATTCGCACATCCTGGTCCATCCGCACGATGCCGGTTTCCATGGTTATCTTTAATGGACAACTGCTCCTGCATAGATCACTTCGAAAGATATCCCAACAATTTTTGCCCAACACCTCTTCACGCGTAAAACCGGTTATTGCTTGGGCCTGTCTATTAAAAGATGTGATGCGCCAACGGTTATTGATGGTAAAAACACCTTCCGCAAGCTGTTCAAATAGCGTGTCATATCCAATCAATTGACTCTGCGAACTTTTGTCCGTCAAGTGCCCGCCCAACTCATTATCCCGGAAAGTCAATACGACACCAATAATGTGATCATCATTGTCATACAAGGGATTGATGGAAAAAACCAATGATACGGGCATACCGGAATGCAGGGATAGTTTGGCGACCAGATTGGAGTAGGAATGGCCATGATCAAAGGCTTCCTGGATAGCGATTTCAGCCTGTGCCCGGTATTCTTCCGTAACGACGCCTGAAATATCAAAAGGCTTTCCTCGCTCAAGTTTCATCCTGAGGATTTTTTCTGCTTGGAGGTTCGCAGACATAATACGCTTCTCCAAGGAGATGATCATCAGACCATCCCCTTCAGGCAGACTGTCATATTCATCCGGTGGATAAACGGGCTCAATAAGTTGGTCGTCTTGGTCCATCATCAATGTTTATGCCGAGTTGTGAAAAATCCTGATCCTTCAAGAGCGATGAAATATTCCAGCACAGCTTTCGAACATAATCAGGCGCCAAATCGGGAATAAGAATCTTCACCCCGCCAGAATATCCACGCTCTTTGGCTGTCTGAATAAGTGATTTAAGTTGTTTTTTGGCGCGATTGTTTTGCTCTTGAAATGCTTCGTCATAGAGGCTGCATAACATGTTTACGCGAATCACCGAACACCTTCGACATGTTCCCTCGTTCATAAGCTTAGCTCGCTGATTGAATGGTAGTTGGCTTTACCTCAAATCCCTTCTTACACCACATCAAAAAGGATACCCCGGTAGACGGCTTAAGTCAAGAAAAGGGCTGTAATGGCGGAATGAAATGAGAATTGCTTTTATGCAATTGTTTTTCACCTATTTGTCGCAATAACGCGATAGAATTCAAACAAATAATTATGTTGAACAAAGGTGCACGAATTGATTATTACCCTAAAATTAATAAGTTACATGACATTACCCGTGTATAAAAACATTGGCATAAGAAATGCTCTATATAAAAATCAATCAAAAAAGGAGGTGTTTAGAATGCCGGGATTTGACGGCACAGGACCTCTTGGGATGGGTCCCTTGACAGGACGCGGGCGAGGTTACTGCATCGTGAAGATTGAAGAAAATTCAGAACCGATGTTGAATACCACTCGCATCCAAAATCAGTCCGACAGCCTGCAATCCTTATGGGAAAACCCATCGAAGGAGAAAAGGAAGGGCGTGACGCGCCTTTTACCTTTATCTGCCAACCCTATAAAACCATGTCGAATGAGGAGAATAAACAATGATTATCGCAGTAAGTTCCACTGGAAAAGATCTCGATTCACAAATTGATCCACGTTTTGGGCGTTGTGCCTTTTTTATTGTTTATAATACAGACGATAACAGCGCAGAGGCTTTCGATAATGAGAATATAGCACTTGGCGGTGGTGCGGGGATCCAATCCGCCCAATTTATTGCTTCAAAGGGTGTTAAGGCCGTTATCACGGGTAATTGTGGACCCAATGCGGTGAGAACACTTCAGGCGGCGGGCGTACAATTGTATTTGGGTCAAACAGGAACCGTTCGTGAAGCTATTGAAAGATTTAAGAATAGCGTGATTAAGCCTTCTCTGGAACCTAATGTCGCCGATCATTTCGGCATGCAAGGTGGCACCTCCTCGGCACAAGGGGGAAATACGGGGTGGACTGCCGGTCGTGGCGGCGGTATGGGCATGGGAGGCGGAAGAGGCATGGGCCGAGGCATGGGCATGGGACGCGGTATGGGAAAAGGTATGGGTTTAGGCAAGGGCACAGCCCTTGGTTTCGATTTCCCCGCGGAAAATGCAACCGCCCAGCCTGATAAGACAAATCTGTCACGAGATGAGGAATTGAACATACTGAAAGAGCAATCCAGGGAATTACAGCGACAGATGAAGGACATCCAGGACCGTATCGAAAAGCTCGACAAAAACAGCTAAAGTCCAACAAGGAAAGCTCTTTAATTCTTTAAGTCGGCGAGGATCAGCTTGTCTGCGAGACCAAATGCGAAGTTGGAAATGAAAAAACCTTCAAAGAGGATTTAATGCAATGAAGATCGCCATTCCAATATGGGGAGATAGAATCTCGCCGGTCTTAGACAGCGCATTAAGGCTCCTGATCGTAGAGGTGATTGACCACAAAGAAACCTCACGATTCATATATCCCTTAGATGAGCATGATTTGACCAGGAGGTGCTTGCGTATCAAAGAATTAGACATTCATACGCTCATATGTGGCGCTGTCTCAAGCCCCTTTCAAACAATGCTCCAGGCTTCCGGAATCGATGTGATTCAAGAGATTTCCGGTCATGTGGAAGACGTATTGAAAGCCTACTTGCAAGGAAACCTTTTTTGTTCAAAATTTATGCTGCCTTGGTGTAAAAGAAAAAATTTTCATCGTGGCAGAAGACATGGATTATATTCACAAAGAAATAAGGAGGATAACCAATAATTAGGATGGAAGCCAAAAGTTGCGGTCTCAGTCATGAAGATAAACATGCGATACAAGATGTAGAGATAAAAGAAAGATTAAGTCATGTTAAAAATAAGATTCTCGTGATGAGCGGGAAAGGCGGTGTCGGAAAAAGCAGCACCGCCGCCTATCTAGCAATACTTCTTGCGAAAAAAGGTTATAAAATCGGATTAATGGATGTTGACCTCCACGGACCAAGCATTCCAAGGCTTTTGGGTCTGAAAGGCACTATTCAGCCCTCATCCTTGCCTGGGAAGGCCATACCCGTACAATTTTTGCCCAATATGCATGTGATTTCCATTGAATCCCTTATGGGTGAAAATAAAGATGCTGCAACGATCTGGCGAGGCCCCCTTAAAATAGGCGTGATCAGGCAATTCATATCCGATATGGAATGGCCGGACCTGGATTATTTGATCATTGATTCCCCCCCGGGGACAGGGGATGAGCCCCTTACCGTGGCACAAACCATTCCTGACGCGAAGGCCCTTATTGTGACCACGCCTCAAGAAATCTCTTTGGCGGATGTTCGAAAATCCATTAATTTTTGCCGCCAGGTAAAAATGGATATCCTCGGCCTTGTGGAAAACATGAACGGTCTAACATGCCCACACTGTCACCAGGCAATTGATCTTTTCAAAACCGCCGGTGGTACGCTGATGGCGAAAAAAGAAGGCCTTCGCTTATTGGCCTCCTTGCCCATCGAACCGCAGGTGGTGAAAATGGGAGATAAGGGAGAGCTCCTTGATCTCGTAAGTCTCTGGAATACTTACAATACAGCATTCAAAAAAATGGTTGCGATGATTGAAGAGACTACCATGAATCATGTTGAAAATTCAGACATGGTGCTGGAAAACAAGCTGGCCTCATAAATATCGGCTCCCGTCTATGGTAGGAGGGTTTTATCATGGCAAAAAAACATGGCAGGGGACAGGATTCCTCCGGAAAAGGTAGGGGAATGGGTGGAGGGCAAAAAGCCCAAGGACCTGGAGGATATTGTGTGTGTACCACTTGCGGACATAGAGTACCCCATGAACGAGGTGAACCCTGTTTTGAGTTACGATGTGAAAAATGCGGCGCCTCCATGACAAGAGAATAAATGATCAATGACGATTCTGGATGATTTGATTTCTTCTTTGAATTTTAATGCTCAGTTACATGATATCCGTCAGGGGATATTTCATACGGGCGTCGTGACGCGAAATGGCGGCCTGGCTGCGACACTCCCCCATGACGCCCTTCGCCAAAAACCACCTATGGTAAAAGAACCAGGCTATTTGTTGGAAAAAAGCCCGTTAGAATTGGTTCAACTAGCCTACTCGGAAACTATTCTTGAGGCCGCCATAGGAATGGCGGCCATCAATTCTCTTCTTGACATCCATGAAGCGAATTGTATCGAATCGAACGCGGCGGAAATAATTAGAGCAAAAGGAAAGGGCAAAAAAATCGCTATTGTAGGACACTTTCCATTTATATCCGAAATCCGTGATGAAGCAAAGGAACTTTGGGTCATAGAAAAGAATCCAAAGGAAGGTGACTTTTATGAAACGGATGCAAACACATGCATCCCCCAAGCGGATGTGGTCGCTATTACCGGAACAGCTTTAACTAATCATACCATGGAATCTCTCCTGAAACTCTGCACACCACATGCCTATGTCATTGCGCTGGGAGATACCGTTCCTATGACACCAATTCTATTCGATTTCGGTTTCGATGTCCTATCTGGCACAAAGGTTATCGATGCTGATCTGGCTTTACGCTGTGTCAGCCAAGGAGCAAACTTTAGGCAAATTAAAGGTGTCAAACGATTAAGCATGATAAAAACGTAACGCGTTCCGTTTGTTGATTCTCGACACAATCTCACCGAATGATTAAATGAAGACAAATGATCGAAATTGAGCTCACACCTACTCTTTTAAGTTGCATTCAAACCACTGCAAAAAGAGCCTACGACCAGACATTGCGGGAGATTTTAAAAGGGGAAGGGAAAGGCAACGATCTTGAAGAAAAGCTGGAAGTACTTAGACTTTTTTTAGAATCGGCCGATTTTGCCAGATTACGCGGCCAATATGAAAACTCTCTTCGTAACGGCAAAACAGTGACATTTAAATTGCGTCTCGTCAAGGGGCGTATGGAATATAAGCAAATGGTAGGGATGTTTTGATAGATCAACATCATAATAGACATGACTGTTGAAAAGCATAAAACCTCCGGAGATCTTACTTTCTATCGCTTTATTATCGATAGCTTACCCGTTGGTGTATTAACCGTCAGTCCACAGATGAAAGTCACCAGTTTTAATCCGTGGGCTGAAAGGCTCACCGGTTATTCTGTGGATGAGGCATTGGGGAACTATTGTGGTGATATTTTGCAAGGAGAAATGTGCGGATCCAATTGTCCGCTGAAAACAGCGATTGATCAAAAACAATCTATAGTGCGTATTGAAACGATGGTTCAAAACAAGTCGGGGGATACTATTCCGGTCAGGATGCACACAGCCGCTCTATTAGATAGCAGCGGCAATCTAATAGGGGCCGTAGAAGCCTTTCAGGATATTTCACCTTTAAAGACCGCTGAAAGGGAAAAGGATAACCTTATCTCCATGTTCGCGCATGACATGAAGGCATCTCTTACCATTATTGGCGGATTCGTGCTGCGTCTTCTAAAAACAACCATGTATCAAAATGAAAAAAAGCGTACCACATATCTCGGGATTATTCGTAGGGAAACGGATAAACTGGATGCTCTTGTTCACGACTTTCTCGAATTTTCGCGTCTTCAATCAGGAGAACTCAAATTGAATTTTCAAGCTGTATCTCTGGATAAGGAACTTATGGAAATAAATGAGATTTATCAATCAAAGGCCATTCAATCCGGCATCCAGATCGCGTTAAGGAATGATGATGTCCTGCCGGTAATTATGGGAGACTCTGTCCGCCTAAGGCGGGTCTTTGCCAACCTCCTGGATAACGCCTTCAAGTTTTCAAGAAAAGACACAACCATTACCATTGCAACAAAGGAAACCGCTGAAGAGATTATGATTATTATCCAGGATCAGGGATCGGGGATTGATCCAGAAGATCTCCCTTATATTTTTGATATATTCCACCGAGGCAAAGGGACAAATGAGATAGAAGGGACGGGCGTGGGACTGGCTTCCGTTAAGGCTATTATAGAAGGTCATGGGGGGAGGGTTCTTGTTGAGAGCAACCCGGGACGGGGATCGGCCTTCACCGTGATTCTGCCCAAGCACGCGAAAAAGGATAGCGAGCGCTTGGAATATAAAAAAAAATCCGATGAATATTGTTTTTTAGGTCCTTGAGAGCTTTTTGAAACAAAAACGAGGAGCATTGATCATGTCCGACGAATTTGACACTTTTGCCAGGGATTTGCAAAATCAAATCTATGATGAGACCCGACGGGCTTATGGTGAAATAGCCTTTGAGAGATGGCTTAACCCTTTGTTTGTCGGCGTTATGGAGAACGCTGACGGATATGGCCGCGTTACCGGTTCATGTGGGGACACGATGGAAATCTTTTTAAAATTTCAAAACGACATCGTCAAGGAGGCCTCATTTCAAACCGATGGATGTGGCTCCAGCATGATATGTGGTTCATTTGCCGTGGAAATGGCTCTTGGTAAAAATCCCGATGAACTGATTGAAATTACGGGTGAAAAAATCCTTGAAATCTTACAAAAATTCCCAAAGGAGGATCGGCATTGCGCTTTTCTTGCTGCTGATACCCTCCAAGAGGCCCTTAATAATTATATGATAAAAGGAGGTTCTTAAAATGCCGAGAGGAGATGGTACAGGACCTAGAGGTCAGGGACCAGGAACAGGTAGAGGTATGGGTGGAGGCGGCCGCGGCCAAGGTGGCGGTGGCCAAGGCCGAGGGGGTGGTTTTGCTGCAGGCCCGGGGGGCTATTGTGTCTGCCCCAAATGCGGGGAAAGAGCGGCCCATCAAGCAGGAATGCCCTGTTATGAGCAGCTATGCCCTAAATGTGGAACAGCTATGACTCGGGAATAGCTTCTTTTATTTGATTAGACCCTTTTGCTGGAATCTAAAAAAAGCTCCGGGGTGTAGTCTGCCCGGCAGGACCAGCGAAAGGAAAATCAACTGGTATACAGGCGCGAATAGGCTCCTCTACTTGTTTCCGGAGAGGGCAAAGGGATTTTTGTTTAAAGGAATGAAGCCCCACTCGTAAAGAAATGGATCCGCAATCCCTATTAACGAACTTGAAAATCTGGTTTGAAGATTATGTCCTTCAGTTTTCTGCTGATAATCCAGTTATTCAAAAAAACATCGATCTAAAAGCAGAACATACTCGCCGGGTTTGTCAAGTGATTGTTACAATCGGTCAAAGCCTTGATTTATCTACGGAAGATCTCTGCTTGGCTGAAATAACCGCATTGCTCCATGACATCGGCCGTTTTGAGCAATTCAAAAGATATAAGACCTTTTCAGATTATAAATCGGAAGATCATGCCGCACTTGGTGTACAGGTCATCGAGTCCAATCGCTTACTCCACAGCTCTGCGCCTGAAAAAACTGGAATCATCATCCATGCAGTGAGATATCACAATCATCTGACTTTGCCTGGGGATCTAACGGACCGATGCCTCTTTTTCCTAAAGCTGCTCAGGGACGCGGACAAAATTGACATCTGGCATGTGGTCACGGATTATTATGAAAATATCATGGAAAACCGAAATCAAGACATTGAATTGGGCCTTCCGGATGAACCTCATATTTCGATGCCGGTCTACCATGCCCTTATGAGTGGACGGCTTGTTCGTATGAGTGATCTTAAAACATTGAATGATTTTAAATTGCTCCAGATGGGATGGATTTATGATATCAACTTCCCCAAAACCTTTCAAATTATTGGTAAAAAGGGATATCTTGAAAAGATCAGAAAGGCCTTACCTCAATCATCTATCCACGCCGAAGAAATTTATACAAGAATTAAGAAATATCTGGAAGGAAAAATTCATACGGTTTAAATAGTTGGCCATTAAGAAAAAATCAACACTATCTGGCACAACGATCCTTCATGCCGAGATGGAAGATTCCCCGGCTTATGGGTGAGAAGATAGATATCTACCCACTAGCAGGGGAATCTTCCTCTTTCATCATGATGTTGATGTCTGTGATTCAAGTTCCTCAATACGCTTGTTAATGGCATCAAGTTCGCTTTTTATGGCACCGGCATCATCCCTCAACATATTCACTTCCTCTTCGGGTGTCATGTTATAAGGATTGCCGTACGGGGCATAAGAAGCTGACCCATACCACCCGCCATAAGGGGGATACGCCCATCTCCGGCCAAAACCTCGACCGTATCCCATTCCTCTGCCATAACCACGACCGAAACCTCCTCGGAAACCGCGACCCCAACCCATGCCGTATCCACGGCCATACACCGGAGGACCGTAGGCATAACCCGCGGGGTTACAATATCCTCGAGCACCACCGGTCATAGGACCCTGGCCCCATGGCCCTGTTCCATCAAATCCTGGCATAATAAATACCTCCTTTCGTCTAAAATCCATCGTGCCATCCTCGACGTCGTCTTCCTCTTCCCCAAGGTGGCATCTCAAAATGACCGCCCTGGATCCGGAGAATTTTTCCCATCACCAAGGCATCGGCCACAACCGCCCTTGCCTCAGCCAAGATTCTGCCAAAGGTCTGTCGGGAGACATTCATCATATTAGCCGCCGTTATCTGATCCAACCCTTGGTGATCGCTTAGCTTGATGGCTTCAAGCCCCTCAAAGGAAAGAATGCTCTCCCCTCTTCCCCACGGGGGAATTTTATTAGGCACAAAGGCATCTACCATCGGATGTCCTTGGATAAACCTTGGTTTTCTCGGCCTTGGCACATACCCTCCCGTTTTGAGCTTGCGCTCATAATATAATGATATGCCCTAGATAGTCAAGCATTTTTTATGAGCTTGTGCCCATTATTTGGGAAAATGTTGATAAAACAGCTTTGCCTTTATTAAAAAAGAATGGAACATAGGGTGGGGCACGAGATTAGATTTTTTGTATCATTTTAGATTTTTGAAAAATTTGGCGCGGACCTATGGATTCCGCGATCAGGCCTGCCCCGCACTTGATGAGGGGTCGCGGAATGACCAGCCTTGTTTTTGGTTACGCGACTGCAAATAATCACCTTTGACGAACTCGTAAAAAGTCGTCACCCCGGTCCCGTATCAAGTACTGGATAGACTGCGGCCGGGGGCCAGAGCCCATGTA
>JAFGGA010000221.1 GCA_016930835.1 Deltaproteobacteria bacterium | reverse complement strand
GGACCGGGATGGACGAACCTCTGGTGTTCCAGTTGTCGCGCCAGCGGCATTGCTGGGTAGCTATGTTCGGAATGGATAACCGCTGAAGGCATCTAAGCGGGAAGCCAACCTCAAGATAAGATATCCCTTTCTCCTTGACTTGTCAGGGAGAGCTGAAGACCCCTCGTAGACTACGAGGTTGATAGGCCAGATGTGTAAGTGTGGTAACACATTAAGCTAACTGGTACTAATTGGTCGTGAGGCTTGGCCATATCTACCATTTATGTGTTTTGAATTTTTAGGCCCTGTATTTTAGTTCTTTTCTAAGTAAATGAAGAAGAGAAAATCTAGATGAGATATATGGTTTTCCGGTGACAATAGCGAAGAGGACACACCCGTTCCCATTCCGAACACGGAAGTTAAGCTCTTCAGCGCCGATGGTACTGCGTGGGTAGCTGCGTGGGAGAGTAGGACGTCGCCGGGATTAAATATCAAGGCCCCTCAAATTTTGAGGGGCCTTTTTTTATCTGGCAATATAACATTTGTGCGCATTCATAAAATGAGGTTTCTGGACTCACGCCACCAGCCATCAGCTTTCAGCAGTCAGCCGAAGTCCCCAAAACAAATGGTGGGCTGAGGGCGGATTGCTGACTGCCAAAGGCTTCGTCCTGAAATTGCCTATTTCCGGATGAATACGAATTAAACAGTTCAGTCCTTAAGATCCGAGATATTGAGCTCTAGCATTTTAATGCCGGCGAGGATTCGACGGCTGTTTCGATACAGGGATGGGAAATTTTTACCTTTATCAGCTAAATCCTCTGCTAATTTTTTTATTTGTTGTAACTTTTTATCAATTTCTTTTATATTTATTTGATCAATCATGATCACCTCTTATTATTTATTAATGACTAATGTTTTTCTCTGAGGTCTTTAAATCGTTTCGCTTTCACTTCATACCTGGGCAAAGACCCGAATTCATGAAACTCCAATATATACCCGAGGTTTGTTTTTAATCGGAGTTGATCTTTGAGCTCCGCCTCAATAGGGTCTTTCCGGTTGACCGCATCGGGCATGAGTTCAATTTTAAGTGTAATCCGATCCACATCCCCTTTTTTATCCACAATAACCTCGAATTCATCACTTAGGCCTGTGATCCCTCTTACCACCTCTTCTATTGCGGCGGGTGAAAGGAGAACGCCTTTTACTTTAGTGATGTCGTCTGCACGACCTATCACGCCCCCCTTGATTCGACGAAAAGTTCTGCCGCATGGGCAGGGGTCTGAAGCCCACATAATCACGTCTTTGGAATCAAAGCGGATGCAAGGCTGCCCGATCCTGTCAAGAGCAGTAATGATCATCTTGCCTCGACGGCCAGGCTCCTCTATATATTCCCCGGTCTCAATATCCTGGATCTCCACCAGAAAAAAGGCTTCGTTGACATGCAACCCACCGGATTGCTCAATGCATTCAAAACTCCAGGCCCCGATTTCCGTCGCACCGGCATGGTCATAGACTTTCGCGTTCCATGCCTCTTCCATCCTTGCTTTGGTTGTTGGAATACTGGCCCCGGGTTCACCCGCACATGTGATTTTATTAATGGTTAATGATCTGGGATCAATACCCATTTTATTTTTGGCGGTATCGGCCATGCCAAGAACATAGGTCGGCGTGGCCATCATGGCGGTTGCGTGAATTTCTTGGATCTTCAGTATCCTTGCCTGGGTATCTAGAACCCCACCGGGAACCACTTCGGCCCCGATCTTTTCGGCCGCATAATGACCGGCCCAAAAAGCGACAAAGACATTATATCCAAAGGGGAGAAAAACACGGTCCTTTGGTCGATAGCCTTGAGCCCATAGGATAAAGGACCAGCACTCGGACCACCATTCCCAATCCTGCCAGGTATCGGCCTGATACACGGGTTGTCCTGTGGTGCCGCTAGTCTGGCGGTATTCGGAAACCTCCTCAAGCGGTACGCAGAGCATATCACCATAAGGGAATGGGTCCTTCCGTTGAATCTCCCTCATCATGGATTTTTCGACGACCGGGATCTTCCGGATATCATCAAAGGACCGAATATCATCCGGCTTGATTCCTGCCTTATCATATAGAGCCCGATGAAATTTCGAATGGTCATAACCCCACCGAAATATCCGTTTGAATTTTTTTAATTGGAGATCTCGAAGCTTCTCATGTGGAAGCGTTTCCAGAATAGGATTCCAATATTTCTGGTCGGAATACATGGCTACTCCTTTTATTGAAATTTCGTATGATTTTAGAGTGTTGAAAAACTTTGGTCAAATTCATGGATTCCGCGATCAAGTCGCGAAATGACCTATGTAGTTCTCGGTTACAGAACAGTAACTTGTCATTTCTGTTTTCTGCCCGTCATTCCGCGACTTGATCGCGGAATCCAATGTTTGAAGATCTCGTAAAAAGTCGTCACCCCGGTCCCGTATCAAGTATGGGATAGACTGCAGCCGGGGTCCAGAGTCCATGAATTATTTGAAAAAACTAGAATCCGGTCTTCACCTGCCTGCGTGCGGACACGCACAGGTAGGCCGGAAAGACAAAAACGCGTGTTTTTCGACTTTTTACGAGACCATCAATGTTTGGGTTTTAAAAAGAGCCAAATTGTTACAAAATTTCAAGAATCAAATAACGATAGTATATACCTCTGGTTTGAATTTTTACCACAGTCTGTGAAAATTATATTTTCAGTGACATAGCATATTATGCTGAGAATTCAAGACATTTAATAAGTGACAAAGCTTGGTAAAAAGGTGGCAAGCTGAGGAAATACCATCAGCAGGATCAACATGATGATCAATGCACCGAGGAATGGAAAGATACCTTTAAAGATCCTTTCCAGTGGGATATCAGGGGCAATGCCTTTTATGACGAATACATTTACACCTACCGGTGGCGTGATGACACCCATTTCCCCTACGAGTACAACGATCACCCCAAACCAGATGGGGTCAAAACCAAGCTCCATAACAACCGGGAAAAAGATGGGAATGGTAACCACGATCAGGCCCATAGCGTCCATAAAAAAGCCGCCGATAAAATAGATAAAGATAATGACCGCCATAACGGCCATGGGATGTATTGGAAGTCCTCCGAGCCAGTCAGCCAGGATAAAAGGAAGTCTTGATACAGCCATGAAATGGGTAAAAACGGTGGCCCCCATGATAATAAACAATACCATACATGACGTACGTAGCCCGTCTCTACAGGCCTCGATAAATGCCTGCCAACTTAGCTGCCTTCTGGCCAAGCCGATAATCAAGGCGCCTCCGGCCCCGATTGCCCCGGATTGAGTCGGGCTAAACCAACCGGCAAATAATCCTCCGATGGCCAAGGCGAATAGAATGACGGCTTCAATGATACCCGATGTTGCCCGAAGTCGCTCTTTCCAGCTGGATTTGATTCCGGAGGGGCCAATGGCGGGGTTGCGCCAGCAAAGAATGGCTACTGTAATGGCAAATAAAATACTCAATATTATTCCTGGCAATACCCCCGAGATAAAAAGTTTACCAATGGATTCCTCCGTTAATATCCCATAGACGATGAGGATGGTGCTTGGCGGTATGAGGATACCCAATGTTCCGGCGGCAGCGACGGTACCGCTGGCAAGTGTATCGTCATAATGGTATTTTTTCATCTCCGGTAATGATATCTTGCCCATGGTTGCGGCCGTTGCCGTGCTCGACCCACAGATGGCGCCGAAACCCGCGCTGGCAAAGACGGTGGCAATGGTCAGGCCGCCTTTCCAATGACCTATCCAGGCATAGGTCGTCTTGAAAAGTCTTTGACTGATCCCGGAAGCAAAGGCGAATGTACCCATGAGGATAAACATGGGGATAACGGTTAAGGGGTAAGATGAAAACGTATCAAAAATATCACGCCCCAAGAGGTTCAGGGCGGCCTCCAGGTTTGTTAAATAGGCAAAACCGAGGAAACCAACCAAGACCATGGCAAATGAAACCGGCATTCTGAGCATGAAAAGGACGATAAGAAGAACAATTCCGATCAGGCCGGTAGTCGCTGGGCTCATTTAGGCTCCCTCCTTTTAAAGGATTTAACCAAGTCCATTAGCATTACCAAAAATACAGGAATAGTCCCGAAGGAAACACCATAAGCGAAAGGATAAAATGGTATATATGCGGTAGGGCTGTACTCGCCTGTTTTTTGAAAAGAATAACCCAGCATTCCAAGCCGCCAAATGATGATGATAAAAAGCCCTAAACCCAGTAAAAGAATAATAATATTTATTACGGTCCGTGCATACTTTGGCAATATATCAAAGAAAAAATCTACTTGAACATGCCTGCCCAGATTCAGAGTCATGGAGGCTGCGAAAGAGATAGCTATCAGCTGGGCAAGCGTGACGATGTCGAGTGCACCAAAGACCGGTGATTTGAATACTTTCGCGCCCACGACATCAACACAGGTGATTGTCATTATCAACAGAATGGCTACAACGCTGACCCACTCAAACCAGCTGCATAACCGATGAAGAAAATTTTCTATTTTGCTTAACAATGTTTTCCCTCGACTTTTAGGCAGTTGTGAAGGTTTTGGTTCGTTCTTGTTATTCGTACAGGTCTTAAATCATTATTTTAAACGGGGGACGTTGTCATTCGTCCCCCATTTGTAAAAGTCGGCGATCATCAATACCTTGACAGGTTGTGTAAGGATTTGGCCTACAAAGCCCTCATCTTTGATTTGACGGGCTTATCGTTTCACCTCAGGAGGCCCGGCCGCTGACATTATGTTATATTCAATCTGTTTTGCCGTCCAGAATTGGATCCGATCCCGCAAAAATTGTATCCAACCTTTCACTTCCGTCTCAGAATATCCCTTACTGGCCACTCTTTTGATGTAGTCATTTATCACCGGATCTACAGCTGCTATCCATCTTTTCGCCTCAGATGGAGACAATTCAATAAATTCCACACCTTTCTCTTTGCCGAACGCTTGGCCTCTAAAATCAACCGCATTCCACATTAATTGCGATCGATCTTTATATTCACCAACAAGCTCATCAAAAATGGATTTAATGTCTGGCGGCAATTTGGCATAGCTTTTCTTATTCATGACACAATAAAAAGGATAAGGATTAGTAATCTGCCATATTGAGGTCTCGTATTTTACAACCTCGCCAAACTTAAACGTCGCCAGTGTTTCAAAGTTTGAAGCCTCTCCATCCAGGACACCTTTTGAGATCGCATCATAGACCTCGGGCATAGGTGTGGGGGCCGGATTTCCGCCAAGCGCCTTAATAACCTCTCCTACCAGGCCGGGCCCTCTGATGGTGAGCCCCTTCAGGTCTTCCAGTTTTCGAACGGCTTTCTTTGAAGTAGCTATACCACTCGGGGTGGAAGTATTCATCCAGAGTACTTTCACGGTTTCAAACTCTTTTGGTTTAAATTCCTGGTAGAAATCACAGAGTACATGGCCGCCAACCCACGCACTTGGATAGCCGAGGGGCAAACCCGTTACTTCAGTAACCGGCATGCGACCTGTGGTGTAAAATACATGGGAATAACCGATATCAGCTATTCCAGTGTTTACTCCGTCGAACATGGCGGTGGGGTTAAGCAGTGACCCGCCGGCAAAGTAATCAGCTTTTACGGCACCATTTGTGCGGTTTTCCAAGTCACGGCAAAATTGTTCCAATATTTTAGCCTGGGAAGAAGGCGGTGGAAAGTAATTTGCCACTTTCAGGTTAACGGAAGCCGCAAAAACCGGGTTAAAAGAAAAAAAGGATAAAATCAGACAAACGATTCCGGCCAAGATAAAAAAATTTCTACCTTTCATTTTTCCCTCCTAGTCTAAGGTTATAATTTACATTCTCCGAAAGGATGATCCCGTTCCCTGCCTTGATATTCAAAAATATCATTATCTTTAAAAAATGGTTCGTCTATGACGGCCATCATATTGCTCGGCCGCATGGGTGGTCAGGGAGCTAGGGTTAAACCCAGTAGACCTCGAAGCCTTGATTTTCCATGAATCCCGGATCAAGGATAATGATTTCGCCGCGGTTTGATTTGATCATTCCTCGCTTGCGGAATTGGGCCATCGCCCTGAGAGTTGATTCAGTGGTCGTTCCGGCTAATTCAGCAAAATCCCTGCTGGTAAATTTCAACCTTTGTCCGAATTTTTTTTGAAGGGTATGGAGAACTTTAATCAAGCGTTGCTCGACTCTTTTCTCAATCATGTCAAGGATCTTATCATTGGCACTGTCTATGGCATATCCCAATATAGACATAATATTTTTGATGACGACCGGGTGTCTGTATGTATAGGCGAGAAAATCTTCATTCCTGAGAAGCAGGATACTCGTATTTTCAATCGATTCTGCGGATAAATATCGTGGATTTCCGGTAAAAGGACCCACAAGATTTAGAGGCTCACCCGTGCCGGCTAACAGATATGTGATTTTGTTGCCTGAAGAGCCGTAAATAGACACCTTGACCAGTCCTTTCATAACAATATAAAAGAACTCGCACTTTTCACCTTGGTCAAAAATGAGCTCACCTTTTGAATAAGATTTTTCGAAAGAGCAATCCGCGATTTCTCGTAACTGCTGAAAGGTTACGCCCTCGAATCCAAGAATTGGTCTTAAAAGTTCGATTCGCTGATCCAATCGCTTTATGTTATCCATGTTTGAACCGATGAAGATCAAATGATTGTTATTTAGAATGATATCAGGTTAGGCGTTAAAGTGCAATTCCTAATCCTGAAGCCTTTTAGCAATATCTTCGCGTAAAAAGCGCTTGTCCAGTTTCTGGGCGCCCGTGTAAGGCATGGCGTCGATAAACTCAATACGTTCAGGTAGCTGTAGTACAGAAGCCTTTTGCTCTTTTAAAAAGGCTATGATTTGATTAAAGGATAGATGAACCCCGGCTTTGGTTTGGACGTAAGCGCATACTCGTTCACCCATCAGGGGGTCGGGCATCGGGATAACCGCTACGGCCGCCACATCCGGGTGGCGGGAGATGAGCCTTTCGATTTCCGTAGCACTGATGCTTTCTCCGCCCCGATTGATCATTTCCTTGATACGACCGGTGATGGTAATATAGCCTCTTTCATCAATCCTGGCCATATCACCCGTCCTGAAAAAACCTTCTTGTGTAAAGGCATTCTTGTTTTCTTCCGGATTGTTATAATAGCCGGTAAAGACGCCAGGGCCTTTCAGGACCAATTCTCCTTGTTTGCCCAATGGGAGTTCATTCCCGTCTGTATCAATCACTTTATATCGATCGTAAGGGCACGTGGGTCTTCCAACCGTCGTGCAGATGGTTTCTAAGTTATCCGTTGCTCGCGTAATGGTGGTCATGCCCTCCGTTGCCCCGTATCCATTAAAAAATGTCATTTTTAATTTTGTTATGACATCTTTAACGAGGTTGGGATGGCTGGCACCACCGGCGCTATGCATCTTTTTTAGAGAGCTTAAGTCGTGCTTGTCCATGTGCTCGTATTGGATCAAACGCTGCGCGAGGGTGGGAACCCAAACAATGGCTGTTATCTTTTCTCTTTCAATGGTTTTGCAGATCCCCTCGTCGTCTGTGGAGTCCAGGAATACGACCTTGCCCATGGTCACAACGCTTCCTAGGAAACCCTTGCTGAAGGTAAGATCATGTCCGATGGGGCCTGCGATGAGAGTAATGTCTTCAATGCTCTGCTCCCATGATTTGGAACAGAAATCCGTTCCGGTGAGAAGGCTGTTGTGTGTTCTGGGGACGATCTTGGGATCACCGGTGGTCCCGCCGGTCGGGCCCATATGGGCCACCTGTGTGGGATCCGGCCGCCTGTCGGAGAGGAGATGACTATTTATTGAAGATAACTCCGTTTTTGCGAGCAGTGTTTCAAGATTTATATAGGGCTTTTCCTCGGTTTCCGATCGAACGAGAATAATATGCCTTAATTCAGGATGTTCGTTTAAAACATCCTGGATGATGGGAATATAATCCGTTTTCTTGTATCGCGAGGCAACGATCCATGATCTGGCCCCGGTGAGGCTAATGAGGCGGTCTATCTCAAAAGGTCGATATCGGTCGATCAGCAGGACCGGAATGGCGCCGATCTTTTGGAGTGCAAAGTAGGCAAAAACAAATTCATTCCAGTTGGGGAGTTGGATCAAGACCCGGTCCAAAGGTTCAATGCCCAGCTCCATCAAACCGATGGCTAACTTATCGGTTTGTTCTCGGGCCTTACCATAGGTGAGTCGCGTTTTCCCATCCACAAAGGCTTCTTTATCAGGGTGAATGTCCGCGGCGCGATCCAGGATATCACCCACCGTCAGGCCGTACCACCATCGAAGCCGATTATATTTCTCAGCATCCGCCTTTTTATAATGGGTAAATCCATTTAAAGTACGCATTTTAGCAGTTGATCCCTGATAGGTTTTTCTACAAGGAAAACGCCTGCCTGAGATTAAAACAAGGACGGATGGGTGTCAATACAAAAAACATGAAAAACCCTCATGACAACGAGATAGGTGATTATACTGAGAGCCTTGAAGTGGTTGGTATGGAGTGATAATCTGCCTCTTCATGATGTATAAATGGAATTGGGGACAGGCACAAAGAGGCAACGGCGCCCAGGTGACCATGCTGTGTGGGCCTGCTGTCATATGGCGGTATTTCGATACCGTCCTATGACCTCCTCATTAATGGAGGTGAACTTGAAAAGAGATCCCTGTAACGCTGGAAACCGTTTTTGGATAAGCAGATAGTCAGCACATGTTTAGATGTGATCCTTTATCAGTGTGTCATCCGCGATATGATAAAGTTCTTGAATCCTGTCATAATAATCGTCTGAATAGAGCCCAGTGCATGAGGAGAGGATCAAACCACCTCCAGGGGCGAGGGAGCGTAAGAGTTGCCGGTATTGGTCCAGAGCGGAAAAAGAGATCTTTTCCGTTTCTAAAAGGTCCGCGTCGATTCCCGCCATGATGGTTAGGTTAGACCCATGCGCCTTTTTGAATGAGATAAGATCATTGGATCGGTGCTGAACAGCCGCCAATCCATCAAACCCATATGAAACCAATTCGGGTACCAAGGCGTTTATCTTTCCACAGGAGTGGAATAAGGTATAGATTTCTTTTTTGTGAATTTCCGAAACCGCTTTGACATAAAAAGGGGAGAAATATTCATGGATGTCGGCTGGGCTAATCAACGGCCCTTGTTCACCAGCCAGGTCTTCCGCAATAATCACCGCATCTACATGGGTTTCAAGGGCCTGCGCAAGGAGATCTTCAATCTTACGTCGCGCTTGGTTGTATTGTTCCAAGATGTTATCTCGTCCCCTTATCCATAAGCTAAGAAGATTTATCAAACCTTGTTCTTCCGTAAGTCTTTGAAATGGACCGTCAATGACGGCCATCACGAAAAGATCGGTTAATCGAGGGGCCTCTTTTAGGTCATTTATGGTAAAATAACGATAACCAAGTGTTTTATTATAGATTGCATCCGTGGAGATGGGAAGGCATAAAAGATCCATCCTCAACCGTTTGATCAGTTCGAGATGTCCTTCGAGGTTGTCTTCAAGGCCGACCTTTTTCAGTAGATCGGTTCCCAACCATAATTCACCCTTCGGGATATGAGCGGTTGTTTGGTGCTGGAATGCCTTTCTGACGATTTGTCGTGGATTATGAAGATCGAGTCTTATATCCCCATCAAGCATTTTATGGTTTCCTATAATTTTTATAAGTATTTATTGAATTTTATCAGAGTAACCCATTTGATTATGTCCTAATGAAATGGCCTTCATGTAGATGTCATTAAAACCGGGGAAATCGGCTAATTCAATATATCGAATTTTGCGAGTGAGTTTCTGAATGGTCTGACGTCGCTCACCTGAAATAAGTGCGATTTTCGCCCCCATGCCCGCGGCATTTCCCACCTGTCTAAAACGACTCAGGGTAAGATTCGGAAACATGCCGATGGCGATGACGCTGGATAGGTCCAGGTAATTCCCAAACGCCCCGGCGACAACAACCTCCGAGACATCCTCGTGGGCCAGACCCCGATCTTTTAAAAGGACATTGATCCCGGTCTGGATGGCAGCCTTTGCCAGTTGCAGTTCTCTTACATCCCCTTGGGTTATGGAAATGTTTGAACCGTTGGCGGTTTCATGTTTGTCCACGATAATGAATTCGCGAATGTTTTGTTTATCCTGTACTCGTGGATGATCTTGAATAATCCGACCGCTTTGATCAACGATGTTATTTAGAAAAAGCTGCGCCAAGATATCAAAGATGCCTGATCCACAAATCCCGGTGGGCTTTGTCCCTTGTATGGTGTGGTAAGTGACACTTCCGTCGATTATCTGGAAATGGTCAATAGCTCCTGATGACGCGCGCATGCCGTGGGAGATATGGGCACCTTCAAAGGCGGGACCGGATGCACATGAGACGCTGGTAATATGGCCGTCTACAGCCAATGATATTTCCGTATTGGTCCCGATATCAATGGCCAGCAGGGGGCCCTTTGCATCCCATGCATGACACCCTTCAAGCATGGCCACATGGTCCGCGCCCACAAATGCGGCGATATTGGGCAAGACATGGACATAAGCCCCTTTTGAAGTGAGAAAACCCAGATCACGTGCCTTGACATCCATGGCCCCGCTGACGGCAGGGACATAGGGCGCTTTGGCTAATTGGCCAACCGGGAGGTTTAATAGAAGATGATGCATGGCTGTATTGCCCACGATAACCATCTCCTGGATATTCTCTTGCTTGCACGTGACTTCCCGACAAAGATCATGGGATAATCTGTTCAGGGATTCCACGACCTTGGCTTGAAGCATGGATGCGTCTTCGGGAGACTTTCGGGCATGGACAATACGCGCGATCACGTCCTCTCCATAAGCGATCTGTGGATTCATGACGCCTTTTGCGGCCAATGTCTTACCCGTTTGAAGGTCAACCAGATAACCGGCTACTTTGGTCGTTCCCAGGTCAATCGCCACACCAAGAGATGGTCCATCAACCGCTCCCAAGGAGATGACTTCCTGTTCGCGAACAAAGGCCGACACTCTCCAGTCATTGGTTCTCAAAGTCGAGGAGATGGAACGTAATACAGCTTCATCCATAGTATGACAAGGGATGCCATGCTGTTTACCCAGTCCATCCATTACACGGATATCATCCCCTCGAAGATCGGATAAGGATGGTGCCGATAATTCCAGGTGATAGGATTGTACAAGGGGATCGGGTGAAAGAGGTATTTCCAGACCCTCCACCTGAAGGCGTTGAAGGGCGCTTAAGGATTCTGCCGGGATATTGATCACCAGGTCGCTCTTGGCAAATGTTTGACATGCCATGCGATATCCCTTGTTGATCCCGCTCTCGGTCAAGACATCCGTTTCACGCTGGGTTGGTTCGGAAACATCACCGCTCACGATCTGCACTTTGCATTTCCCGCAAGTGCCATTTCCCCCGCAAACACTGACGAGATCCACTCCCGCATTTCGGGCACATTCCAGGATGGATTGTCCTTCAGGGAATCGAGCACGAAGGCCCAGGGGTTGAAAGGCAATGTGAAATGATTTTGTATGATGGGTCATGAAAAACCTCATTATTCTTAAAGGTTCATTCCAAAATAGGCATTTTCCAGGAGGGGTTTTAAGCAGACAGCGTTCAGCAATCAGCCGGCAGCCCGATCTAGTGAGTTTTGCTGATATCCGAATGCTGATGCCTGATAGCCGCCTCTCCTTAATGATAAACTATTACAGGCAAGGGGAAGTCCAAAAACGTTCGTTTAAGAGTAAGCAGCACCGATAATCTTTTCCACAGCGCCATTTTTCACCCATCCCCTCTTATTATCAGGCAGCCGGATAAGAGCCCATTCATCCTCAACACGTTCATGAAGAATGACGGCGCCTTCATGAAGCTGGAAAAGGACAGTATCATCTGAATGGGGACCTGCCATGATGTTCACTTGTTCTTGCAGAACAACGGCCCGATCGTCCATTGTGACCTGATACCACTTCAGACCAAAGGACAGCCCCGCAATAGACCATGGGATCAGGAATATCATCACGCCATAATAAGTCCATTCGGGTTTAATGAATAATCGAATCAGGAGTATACCCCATAATACAATATTTAGTAAGGCAAACCCCAAAAATAATTCACCCAGATTTAGGTTATTGATCCAGAAAAAGGTCTGGGTAATAAAATCGGAGGATTTCGGTATGGCGTCTTGGGTCTGATCAAGGGCGTAGCCCAGATTAAAGTTTAGATCCGCGTCTCTCGGGAGCAGGATCTTTGCCCTCTCATAAAAAAGAATGGCTTTTCCCAATTCTTCTTCCCGGAAATAGGCGTTACCCAGGTTGAAATATACCTGGCCGCTCCGGTAACCTTTTCGGATAAGCTGGTGGTATCCTTCAATGGCGTCTTGATATCGGCCCTCATTGTATGCCAGATTGGCCTTAAAGAAGATTTCTTCCCCGGTTTGGTCCTGCCCTTGTGCGTAGGTTACGATAAAAAGAAGACTACAGACTATGAACGGGATAAAAACCATTTGTATAAAATACTGGTGGGTTACATGCTTTTTAGAGAGTATCAGCAGAGGAGATATGAGTGACCGGTCATGAAATGATATTGCCATTTATCGGATTTCCTTATCGATTCGTTTGATGAGCTTGACCATATCCAAATCTTGAACAATGGGGCTTTGACCTTGGCCTGTGTAAATTGCATCTTCACATCTTTGAATGATATCCCGCATGTATTGCACGGCTTCATGACTGGCTCCTCTGGACTCCAGGATAACAGAAGCCTCATGAGCCGTGACCGCACCCAAGGAGAGTCCCAGTTTCTCGTTCAGGTAGTCTCTTATTGCAAGGAGCAGGTCGTTCGCACAGAGATCATCTTGACGGCATTGTTTTGAAAATTTTCTTGCCGCCCGTTTAGCTGTTATTTCTGTTTGGCTCTCTAACGATCGCTTTCGAAAAAGGACGATAAAGAAGACACCCCCATAAATAACCAACGGCCCGAAAAGGATCAACCCGATCATGGGATTGATCCGAGTTGGAGAAAGGGGTTGAGACAGGGCCTTGATGGATGTATGAACCGGCAGGATATCCCTGCCCAATTCCTTGATGGCCTTTTTTACCGTATTATCGGCACCTTGATCCTTTGCGGAACCTATGGCTGGGGTGTCCCGTTGTCCCTGACCTGGCAACACATTGAGTGAATAGGACGGGGTTTTTAGAGTGCGATATTGATGGGTGGTCGTATCAAAATAGCTTAAGGTAAGAGACGGTATGATCGTTTGTCCTTCTTTTTCCGGAACAATGGCCCACTTCATCGTTTTCGAGCCGCCGATCCCTCCGCGGTCCTTGGTCACGTTCAAGACCGGCTGATCCGCATAGATTTTCGTGTCATTCAATGAGGGGATATTCAGGTCCGGAATCAGATTGATTTTTCCAAGCCCTTTTATTTGAACGGTGAGGGTGGCTGATTCTCCGGCCTCGATGGTCGAAGGCTCCAGATGGGATGTCATCTCAAAACGGCCCACCAATCCGATGTAATTCGTTGGACGGCCTTTATCCGGCAGGGGTCGTACATTGAGGGTCAAAGGTTCACTTGCAATAGTGACGGGTCGACCGGTGGTGAGATGAAAAAAGGGATCATCAAAGAGGCTTCCGGGGGATCGACGCCGTGATTCCAAGACCGTCATGCTCATTTTTGCAGGGCCAATGACGTATCCTCCGGGTTTGGTTGGGGTCAAGGCGAATCCTACTTCAATAACCTTGTAAGATTGGTTGTTGTATATGCTCTGATATTCCTGGGCATCACCGAGCTGTGTCAATGTAATCCCTTCCATCTCAAGCGGGTGCAATGAGATGTCCCGAACATTGGCCTGAATATAGAGTTTAAGACTATAAATGGCCTGTTCTTCCAGATACACATCATTGGATGACAATGTGGAAACCAGGAAAAGCGGACCTTTATCCGACCCTGTCGCCTGATCCGATTTGATCACAGTCAATGTAACGGTATTGCTTTGAAAGGTTTTACCCTTGATCATCAATTCAGCAGGACCGATTTGAAATGTCCCGGTCTGTCTGGGTTGGAGAAAATAGGTATAATCCACGCCGGCCTTCATTTGTCCATTGATGATCTCCACCCGACTGGATGTGCCACCCTGAGTGACATAAAAGTTTTCAAGACCTTGTATCCCAGGCGAAGATGTGCTTTCGCGGACACCAGAGACACTCACCTTCATTCGGACGGAGTCGACGGTGGTTGCCTCGGTCCGGTCCAATGTCAGGGTCACGGTGATATCCGCCCCGTAGCCCAGGGAAGCGGATAGGATCAAAATGGCTAGCATTGATAGGAATAATATATGTCGGAATCGGGACGTCATTTTTACCAATCCTTCCCTGATGAAATCCCATGTCTATTTTCTTCGGGGATCTGAAAACGCAGGATCCGGGATGGATCTTCTCTGATATTATCCAAAAGGGCCTCAGCCTTTTTCCTTTCCATCATCGTCGTGGGGGAATTTTCTTGTTTATCCTCTTGCCCTTGCCCAGGCATTTGTTGGGATGATTTGAGATCACCGGAAAGATCTTCAGGATTCTCTGTCCCCGCCCTTTGATCTTGATCTTGGCCGGATGTGTCTCCTGGTTCGGACTCTCCTTTCTGATCTTTTCCGTCCTGATCTTGAGACGTTTGATTTTCTCGATCCCCTTTATCCGTTTGATCTGAAGGTTGCTCTTGCTGTTGTTGATCCTGATTTTGGTCGTCAGAACCATGCTCACCTTTTTGACCTGAATCGTCCTCCTGATCTTCTTCTTGGTGCCGGGAGCTTTCCTCTTCTTTTTGCTTTTGCCGCTCCTTCAGGGCCAATTCAAGATTGTATCGGGCATCCTCATTTTCCGGCTTCAAAAGGATGGCCTGTCTATAATACTCCACGGCAGACTGGAAATCGCCTTGGGTGAAGGCCGTGTTACCCAGGTTGAAGACCGTACGAAAACGGACATCATCATCCGTTGTTCGCTTCAAGACACTGGAAAAGGCCGCGGCCGCGCCCTGGAGGTCGGCATTCTGATAGGCCGCGCATCCTTTATTATACCGGTAACGTATATCCTTTGGATGATCCATGTCCTTTTGGGCATAGGCGGCCTCGGCTTCCTTGAACCGCCCTTGCCTGTATAGGTCATCCGGGTCTTCAGTGGCGTGGGAGCGATCCGGAAAAAGGAGGAGAATGAACAGGATCAAATATATTTGTTTGATTTGAGTCATAGCTTTAATTCATGGAATATCGAATGTCGAACCAGGAACTGAAGAATAATGAAGTATTCACTTTAAAATTTGGTATCATTTTAGATTTTTGAAAAACTTGGCGCAGACCCATGGATTCCGCGATCAAGTCGCGGAATGACCAGCCTAGTTTTGGTTACGCGACTGTAAATGATCACATCTGATTTTTGCACGGTCATTCCTCGACTTGATCGCGGAATCCAATCGTTTGGAGTTAGAAAAACCTAAATTGTTACAAAATTTGATATTCCTGGTTCATTATTCTACGGTTTATGATATCCCTGTCAAAGTCAATAGGCGTCTGATCGTTCCGTCAAGTGATGAGTGGAAGCAACCTTCAGAATGTTGTATTTTTTGGTTTCAAGGACTTCCGCTCCCAGATCAATCCCTCCAGGATCAATAGCACAATGGCGACCAGGAGAAAAGGCACGAATCGCTCTTCATAGACCTTGATCTTGCCGCCCTTAAGGACTTGTGCATCGGTCTTGGACCGGATGCCGTCGAAATAGATGGCATCCAGATCTAGATCTCCGGCGATTGACCGCACATAGGCACCACCGGTCAAAGAAGCGATCCTCCTGAGGCCCTGTTCGTTCAACTTGGACAGGACCAGTTTCCCTTCATGATCTTTCTTGAATCCCCCTTTCCCATCACCAACCGGAATGGGGCCGCCCGAGACATCACCGATTCCGAACACAAAGACCTTCACACCCTTTTGAGCAGCCTCTTGGGCCGATTCCACGCCCTTGTTTTCATTATCCTCACCATCCGTAATCATCAGGAGGACCTTGTCGGTCTCGGATGTAAAATCAAATGCCGATAGGCCCGTATCAATGGCCGCACCCAGGTCCGTACCCACGACGGGGATGAGATCCGGTTCCAGGGCACTTAAAAACATTTCCAGGGCACTGTAATCCAGGGTCAAAGGACATTGTATAAAGGCGGCGCCGGAGAATGCCACAAGTCCCACACGATCCCCCTGGACCACGCGTAGAAAGTCCATGATCTCCCGTTTGGCCTGTTCCAACCGGTTGGGTTTGATATCCTCCACCATCATGCTCGGCGAGACATCCACCAGGAGCATGATATCCACACCTTTTTGGCTGACCTCCTGAAACCGGATGCCCCATCGAGGTCCGGCCAAGGCAAAGATCATCAAGGCATAAGCGATCAGGAGGGCAAGCTGTTTGATAAACCGCCTTCCCTTATGGATCTCCCCGGTGAGGCGTCCGATCATGTCTTTTTTTGCGAATGCGGCCAGGACCCTATCCTTTTTTCGGCTCTCCACAATGAAGGCCAGTAAGACCACAGGCAGGATCCAAAGAAGATGCAACATCCAGGTATGCGTAAAGCTCACGGGATCCCTCTCATGATGGTGGTTTTTAAAGTCAGCTCCAAGCCAAGCAAAATCAACGCCGGTATCAGGAAATAGATATACAGTTCGCGAAAATGGAAAAATTCTTTGACCTTGACCTCTGCTTTTTCTTCTTTATCAATGATATCGTATATCTCCGATAGCTTCTCGCTGTCTGCGGCCCTGAAATATTGTCCGTTTCCGATTTCCGCCACCTTTTTTAGCGTGGTTTCATCCAGATCCACCTGTTGGTAAACCGTGCGCGTCCCGAATAGGTCCCTGACCCGGAAAGGCGCCGGTCCATACCCTCCCACGCCGATGGTATAAATCTTTACGCCCAGGGCACGGACGGCTTCCGCTGCCTGCTCGGGTGACAGTTCCCCGGCGTTGTGCCTGCCGTCGGTCAACAAGATGAGGATCCTGGATTTCGCCTTGAGGTCCTTCAGCCGTTTTCCCCCGATGGCGATGGCCGACCCGATGGCCGTCATATCACCGGCCATGCCGATCTCCATCCTTTCCACCAGTCCCATAAGAAGCCCTTTGTCCAGAGTCAGGGGCGCTTGGGTAAAAGCCTCCTGGCCGAACACCACCAGACCGATCCGGTCCATTTCTCTCTTTTGAATAAACTCACTCACGACCTTTTTGACGGCGGTGAGGCGTGAGACCGGTTTTCCGCTCAACTCGAAGTCGAGGGCCTGCATTGAACCGGAAGTATCCAGGCACAAGATGATATCCACACCCGGGGACCGGATATCCCTTGAGACGTTAAAGAATTGGGGACGCGCGGCGGCCAGGACCAGCAAAATCAGGCAAACAAGTCGTATAAATATTGGGATTCGATGAAATATATCTCCGGTTTGACCGGCCAGTTCCACAATCTTGGATGTAATGGAGTAGGTGATGCCAACGGGTTTGCGCAACAAAGCATAAGCAAACCAGGCCGCCACGGGCAGGAGCAATATCAGTACAACGGGATATGCAAAATGAAACATCATCTATTTTTTCTTTTGTGCAAAGGTCGAAAATGACATACTCGTAAAAGTCGTCACCCCGGTCCAGTATCAAGTATGGGATAGACTGCAGCCGGGGTCCAGAGCCCATGTAACTATCTGAAAAGACTGGATTCCGGCCTTCGCCTGTCCGCGTGCGGACACGCACAGGCAGGCCGGAATGACAGAAATGCGTATTTTCCGACTTTTGAAAAGATCGTCAAAAATGATCTTTTTGAGAAATGCGCATCGATGTTTGTTTTTTTATCAACCAACCTGGCGAAAGGCACAGGGCACACGGCGCAGGGCCCATAAAATCTCATTAGTTGATTCAAAAACCTTGCGCCTTGCGTCTTGTGCCTTTCGCCTGATCTAAACCCTTATCTTCCGGCATCGGACTTGTCTCCCTAATATAGATTAAAGCCATCTGGATATCTTCGTCCTTCCGGGTTTGGGTTGGGATGTTATCCGCGAATTTGACCATATCCGCCTGCCGGAGCAATGGAATAAGTTTTCGGTCCTCTTCGTGTTTCACGTAATGCGCGATCTCTTCCGTGGTTGATTCGGCAGCAGGAAATTGTCGGATCGCCTCCACATAATGACGCAGGATCTCGGACAATCCAAAGTAGAACATCTTTACTTGGCCTTTTTCAAAGAGTTGTCGGGCATTCAAGGCCTTTATCTCTTTTTCCGCCCGGATGTGAGGCGGTTCAGGGTATGGTTCAAGTGATTTCAGGTTCCGTCGTTTCCATATCCACCGGAAGAACCATGCCGCCACGATGATCAGGGCCAAGGCCACGGCGGCCCAAGGCAATATTGACCTCCATACGGATCGAGTCGGAAGAATATCCCTGATCGGTCGAAGTCGGGCCTCGGCAGGTTTATCCCCTAGATTGGATATTACGGTAATGGAAACAGGTTCCGTCGTAAGAAACGCTTTTTCCCCATCCTTATCCACATATTCAAGCTCAATGGTTCCGGATTCCCACGATCCCAAATGATCCACCAGCAGTCGTATACGAATTCGTCCCTCATCCATGGCCTGATCGATAATGGTTAGTCCTTCAAGACCCCGTATTTTCGGTTTGCCAGAGATACGGGCGCCTTCAGGTAATCGGTAAGCCATTGTGAGTTCAATGATACCCCCCACCGCGACTTCTTTACGATCCGTATTCACGGTCAAAAAACCATGGGTTCTATCGTTTTTATTTACGGCCCGGACAGGGCTTGAATAACTCATCAACCAGAGGAACAAAAAGATTGAAAAGCAGAGAAAGGTGGCCCAGTGTTCAATCCCCTTTTCCTTTGATTCGGTTTTGAATATCTTTTTTTTCAGCCATAGACCTCTCAAAACCGTTTTCTCCTTTGATTGAAGAGTCGCGTCAACGGCTCGATCACAGGTCCGTCCGTGCGCAGTTCCGCTATTTCAACGCCCACCTTTTTCACAAGATCATGAAGCAGGGCGATCTGTTCGGTCCGGTATGTTTGCCATTTTTTCCTTAGGGCCTTATTCGCTGTATTGATAATTGCCACCTGTCCGGTCTCCGGGTCTTGACATGTGATGAGCCCTAGGTTTGGGATATCATCTTCAGTGGGGTCTGATACTCGAATGATGGTCAGGTCGTGTTTTTTGGCACTCAAGCGAAAAGAGTGCTCAAAGCCATTATCCATGCAATCGGAAATGAGGAACACGATGGCATGGCGTTTGACCACCCGGTTGAGATAGGTCAGCACCGCGTCTATGTCGGTTCGGAGGTCCTGCGGTTCATAGGTGAATATCTCTTTGATGAGGCGCCACACGTGGGATGCCCCTTTTTTGGGCGGGATGAATTTTTCCACTTGAGAGGTAAAGAGGATGGCGCCGACCTTATCATTGGTCCGTATGGCCAGGAATGCCAGCATGCCGGCCACCTCCGCCAAAAGCTCTCTTTTAAACCGGGCATGGGTCCCAAAACGATTGGAACCGGAAAGGTCCAACAAAAGCATCACGGTCAGTTCCCGCTCCTCATGAAAGATCTTTACAAATGGATGTCCATAGCGGGCCGAGACGTTCCAGTCAATGTTTCGGACATCGTCACCGGGTTGGTACTCCCGCACCTCGGAGAATTCCATACCGCGGCCCTTAAAGGCGCTTTCGTACTGGCCCGCAAAAAGGTCGCTGGCCAGACGGCTGGTCCGAAAATGGAATCTCTGGATTTTTTTAAGCAGTTCTTGGGAAAGCATGTTATGGAACCTCTATGCGCTCCAATAGGATCTTGATCAAATCATCCGAGGTCTTCCCCTCGGCCTCGGCTTCATAGCTGATAATAATCCGGTGACGCAGCACATCGGGAGCCAATGATTTCACGTCCTGGGGTGTCACATACCCCCGGCCGCTCAGGAAGGCATTGGCCTTGGCGGCCAACCCCAACCATATGGAGGCCCGGGGGGAGGCCCCATAACTGATCATGTGGCCCAGATCCAGGCCGAACTCTTTTGGATAGCGTGTGGCCCTTGAGATGGCTACGATATAATCCACGATCTTTTCCTCCATATGGATGGACCTCATGGTCTCTTTGGCCGAGTCAATACGGGATACATCCACCACACCGGATATATGCTCCGCGGCCCCTTGATAGACGCGACACATGATTTCCTTTTCTTCTTCCGCGGAAGGATAATCCACCTTGATCTTGAGCATGAATCGGTCGATCTGGGCCTCGGGCAAGGGGTAGGTCCCTTCCTGTTCAATGGGGTTCTGGGTGGCCAGGACCAAGAAAGGGTTTTCGAGACTGAATGTGGTTTCGCCGATGGTGACCTGTTTTTCCTGCATGGCCTCCAAAAGGGCGCTCTGGACCTTGGCCGGGGCTCGATTGATCTCATCGGCCAGGATAATGTTGTGAAAGATGGGTCCTTTTTTGATCTCAAATGTGGCGTTATCGGTCCTGTAGATCTGGGTGCCCAGGATATCGGCAGGCAGGAGATCAGGGGTGAATTGGATGCGTTGAAAGGAGGTTCGTATGGCTGCCGCCAGGGTCTTTACGGCGGTTGTTTTTGCCAGGCCCGGCAGGCCTTCAAGGAGCATATGGCCATCGCATAGGATGCCGATGAGCAACCTTTCAATCAGATAACGTTGACCCACGATCACCTTTTCGATCTCCGCCATAATCTGGCGAAGGATGATACTCTTTTTTTCGACCTCTTGCGTGACGGCCTGAATGTCCATAGAACGCCTCCTGAAAAAAGGTATGTAACTGTTTGATATCAATAGTATAAATTAAATGAGGCGTAGTATAACAGCATAAAAAAACTTGTCAAGATCGGTCTGACGGATCTTCAAATCAAAATAGATTGACCGATCTCCCTTACAGGCGTATAGACAACGCGGTTACGGACTGTCCGTCCGTTGATCCCCCTCCCCTCGTGGGCATGATCGCTAACTTAAGTTTTTACCTCAAGGGAAAGCGGGGCCAAAAGGTTAAAAACAGCTGGATTCCGGCCTTCACCGGGATGAGGTAGCACAAAATCAACTTCCTTTCCTCGTTAAGTTATCGCTCATGCCTCTCGTGAGAGGGAGTTAGAGGGGAGGGAATTTGAGGCATATCTGGATGAACACAAGCTAAATAACCAGGAAGCTTTATGACCCCTTCAGAGCAGACGATCGATACGAATAATCTTAAACCGGAGGATACCCCTTCTTTAAGGGCATCCATTCATGACGGTGTATCCCATGCCGTGATGATGGGAAGCGGGGAGACCTATCTTGGCCCTTTCGGGATTTTTCTGCGTGCCAGTACCCTCCAAGTCGGTCTCCTGGCGAGTTTGCCTCAACTCTTCGGGGCCGTCATGCAATGGGTGGGGGCCATAAAGATGGACCGGATTCACAGCCGGCGACGAGTCATTATCACGGGCGCTTCCATACAGGCCTCGACCCTTATTCCAATGGCGCTCCTTCCTTTTATCTTTGGAAAAGGAACCTGGTCCATTCTCTTTTTATTGGCTTTGATCATGGTATACCAAGGCGCCAATGGCGGGGTGGTGCCGGTCTGGAACAGCCTGATCGGGGATCTGATTCCAACGAATGTCCGGGGGCGCTTTTTCGGGCATCGGAATCGATTGACCGGGATGGCCACGTTTGGCTCTTTACTCCCGGCGGGTATCTTATTGTATATCTTTGAAAGGGCTGGGATACCGGAGTGGGGTTTTTTGGTGATTTTTTCAATAGCGTTTCTGGCCCGTTTGAATTCCGTTCGTTGGCTTTCAAAATACGCGGACCCCGATTTTCAGATTCGCGCGGATCAGGTCTTTACTTTTCGTCAATTCATAAAGCGTTCTCCCCATTCTAATTTTGCCAAATTCGTTTTCTTTATCGGTGCCATTAATTTTAGCGTTGCATTCTCCGCTCCTTATTTTGCCCTTTACATGTTGAGAGACCTTCAGTTTTCATATATTGAATTTACGTTGGTCACCGGAGCGGCCACCGTCACCCAATTCCTGACCTTTCGATATTGGGGCGGTTTGAGCGATCGATTCGGTAATAAAAAGATCCTGAATCTCTGCGGTTGGGGCGTGGCCGTGGTCCCCATTTTATGGTTGGTTTCCCCGCAAATTTTTTATCTGATCGTTATACAGATCTACGGCGGCTTAGTCTGGTCCGGATTCAGCCTGGCATTCGGCAACTTTTTGTTTGATGCGGTCACACCCCCAAAAAGGGCCCGATGTGTGGCGTATCAAGGTTTGATAAACGGTGGGTTCGTTTTTATGGGCTCGGTCTTGGGCGGGTATGCCGCTGGTCATCTGCCGTCCAGCATTTCTTTGGGACCATGGACCTGGACTCCGGCTTTCATGCTACCCATGATCTTTCTGCTTTCCGGTTTCATGAGACTGGTCGCAGCGGGCATTTTTCTCCGGAAATTCAAGGAGGTCCGGTCTGTGGAACCTATCCGGCACCGTGATCTTATCTTTCGGATCAGCCATATCCGACCCATAGCCGGTGCAACCTTCAGCCTTTTTACGGGTTTGTTCGTGGAGCATAAAGAGATGGGGAAAAAGGGGCATGGTGATGAGATGAAAGCCAAAAACAGTCAGTGAAATGTTTCGTCAAAAGTCCAATCCACGATCGCGTGTCTTTTGGCGGTAAAGCCAACCATTGCTTAACCGCGTTATCAAAGATGGCTTGCGGGTGTATTGTTTTTCACGCGAAGCAGCCCCGGGCTTTTATGGAAATACATAAGAGGGCTGTCAAGGCCGGTTTTTATAAAGATCTCTTCCAATTCATCAAAGAGTACCGGTCGATCCGGCCATGTAAATTGTTTTTCCTTTTTTCGCAGGCCATTCCACTGGGCCATCAGCAATGGGTCATTTTTGGATAAGGCATCCTTGGCGTGTTCACACATAAACATCTCGCAAACAATGGGTTTGAGATGCCAGGCGCATCCCTCATTGGTTAGATAAACGCATTTCCATCCTCCCGGGTCTTCGGAAAGCAGTCCTTCCATGGCATCCAATTCGGTGACAGAGGAAGTCAAGACGTTGGCCACCATATCCGCAAAAAACACGGCAATGCCCTCTCTGTTGCAACATGAGCTGGTTTGGCTGGTAAAACATTTTGTCGTGCAGATATCCCCAAGATATTTTTGTTGGAAGCCTGCCACATGTTTTCGAAATTGCCGGTACGGGTTGATTTTTTTTCAATAAGATCTCCTTTTCTGCCGATGAAATAGCAGTCAGGTGGCGCCGCACCATCCGGATCGCATCCATATGCTCTCTGTTATATTCTCTTAAATCCATATCCATATAACGGGCCCGGAAAATCTCTCGTGATCAGACCCAAACTCCGATGGAATTGAAAGTTGATTTTTGATATAATTTTTAAGTGTTGAATATGTAAAGGAAATATTAATGATCCCCCGGGATAAAATATCAATAGGTGTCTATAAATGAATGATAAACCGACTTACGAAGAACTAGAAAAGAGAATCTTAGAACTTGAAAAAGAGCTAAAGAAACCTGAAAAAATCGAAAAAAATGTGGAAGGATTCGAAAAGGATACTCCTGTACACTTGGCTGAATATAAAAGGGTGGAGGACATCATCACTACTTTATATGATATCTCCAAGGCTGTCTGTTCTACAAAAAACCTAGATGAGCTTTTTGTCTCCATCCATCAATCTCTCGGAAAGATTATCGATGCCCGGAACTTTTCCATATCCCTTTATGACAGAGAGAAGGACGCCATCCGTTTCGCCTATTATAGCGGACACATACTGGATGTCCAGTCGGTCTCCAATGCGAGTCAATCCGGCACCCTTGTTTCTAAGATTATTCTTTCAAAGCAGCCCTGCTTGTTTAGGGAGGAACAAATCAATGAAATCTACGGCACCATGCCGGTGAAGGTACCCAGCCAGATCCCCAAGTCCTGGATCGGGGTCCCCCTCATGATCGATAAAAACTTGATGGGCGTTCTCATCCTTAGAAACTACGATGACCTGAATAGTTATCAATTAAAAGATATTGAATTGCTGGAATCCGTCTCCGGTCAGATCGCCATTGCCATAGATCGAAAGCGGGCCGAGGATTCCCTGCAAAAGGCATACGATGAAATGGAAGAACATGTCCGTACACGTACGATGGCGCTGGAAGAGGTCAATGTACGATTAATTGCAGAGATCCAGGAACGCGAAAAGGCTCAAGAGGTCCTTCGCCTGTCTGAAGAGAAGTTTTCCAAGGCCTTTCATTCCAGCCCGAGTCTCATGTCCATCGCGACGTTGGAAGAGGGTAAATTTATCGATGTAAACGAAACCCTTTTAAAGGCCCATGGGTATGACCGCGAAGAAGTCATCGGACACACCGCAGTCGAATTGGGTATTTTGGCTTCCGAGAACCGCCAGAGGGTTTTGGAAATGTTGAAGCATGGCCCCGTGCATAATTTGGAGGTTCATCTCCGGGATAAGAAAGGCCGACTGATCCACGGATCGTTCTCGGCGGATATTATCATTATTGAAGATGAACCCTGCATGTTGGCTGTTGTTGATGACATTACGGAAAGGATAGAAAGGGAAAAGGCTATTCGGGAAGGTGAAGAGAAATACCGCGCCATATTTGAAAACTCGCCGGTGGGAATCGCGCTGACATCAATGGATGGGAGGTTTTTGACCGTCAACCAGGCCATCTTGAATATGAGCGGATATTCATATGATGAAATCCATGAACTACCCTTATCGGTTTTATATACAGATTATGAGGCAAGGAAGACGTTAATGGATCTGGTAAATCGAAAAGGCGTTGCATTCAATTTCCCGGCACAGTTCAAGCGCAAGGATGGAACCGTTATCGATACCCTTTTGACCACCACAAAGGTCCATCACTCGGGGGGTGATGAAATTTTCCAATCCTTTTGTATCGATGTGAGTGAACAGATAAAAATGGAAAAAGAAAAGGAAGAACTAAAGGCCAGGCTTGAACAAACCAGACGCATGGATGCCATCACCACGCTCGCCGGAGGTGTCGCGCACCAGGTCAATAACGCCTTATCCACCATCATCGGAAACCTTGAATTGTTGAGCATGGATCTGCCGGATAATGAAAGGATATCCCGTTATTCTGGTCCGGTAAAACGTTCCGTATATCGAATGGCCCATTTAAGCGACCAATTATTGGCCTATGCCAGAGGAGGAAAATATCATCCCCAATTCATTACGCCGAATCAATTTATTAGAGATACCATCCCCCTGATTCAGCACACCATCCGTCCTTCCGTGTTCATAGAGACGGATCTTCCCAACGACATCCAAGGTATTCAAGCCGATTTGACTCAAATGCAGATGGTGCTTTCAGCCATCCTTTCCAATGCCAGTGAGGCCATGGAAGACCAGGGGCGAATCCGGATCAGTTGCAGAAACGAAGATATGACAATTGAGCGTCAAAAGACATTTCCTGAACTCAGACCCGGTCCTTATGTACATTTGGTCATTGCGGATGATGGAAAAGGTATGGACACAGAAACCATGAATCGTGTTTTTGAACCATTTTTTTCCACCAAATTGTATGGGAGGGGTCTCGGTATGGCCGCGGTCTATGGTATCATACATAACCACAATGGCTGCATCGCCATCGAGTCAGAAGAAGGAAAGGGAACCAAGGTGCACATCTATTTACCCGCCGTCGGGGCGCAATCGAAAGAAAATGATCGAAGAGAACCGGTTGAGAGACCGATAAAAGGTTCGGGCACAATACTGATTGTAGAAGATGAGGAAACGGTCATGGATGTGAGCTGTGCCATGCTTAAAAGATTGGGATATCGTGTGTTGGAGGCCATGTCCGGGAAGGAGGCCATTGATATCGTGCGGACATTTAACGAGGCCATTGATCTGGTCATTCTCGATATCATCTTGCCGGATATGGAGGGCAAGGCCATTTATCCGGTCATCAAAGAGATCAGGCCTGATATAAAGGTTATTTTATGCAGCGGTTATTCATCGGATGGACCTGCCCAAGAGATATTGGATGCCGGTGCCCAAGCCTTTATTCAGAAACCTTTTTCCATCAATGGATTAAGCGAAAAAGTGAAAAAGGTCTTGGAAGGTTTTTGATCATTATCTTATCTGACACTGCACTCCACCACCCAGGGTTCGGCAAGGGTTTTGAGGTGCAAGAGTTCTTCTTTCCTGTAATGGGAGTCAATATCCTGAAAAAACTCGGGGTGCAAGACATTCTTGTTTTGGAATGGTTGCAAGACGTAACGTTTGGCGCCTTTGATCGTCTTTGCAATGGTTTGGATCACGGTTTCATCCACAATGCCCTTAACACATGTGGTCCTGAATTCGTAGTCCGGCGCCGACTCCATAATGGTGCGGATGCTTGAGAACAGATCGTCTGCCGGTTGGTCTTTGTGAATGGTGGGATCGTAATGAAATGGATCGGTCTTGATATCCATGGCCACGTAATCCACAAGGCCATCATCGATTAACATTTTCAATTCCTCGGGTCTGCTGCCGTTTGTGTCCAACTTGACGGGGTAGCCCAGATCTTTTACCCTTTCACATAAGCAGTGCAGGTCCTTTTGGAGCGTCGGCTCTCCGCCTGAGATGACCACCCCTTCCAAAAAACCTATGCGATATCTTAGAAAACTTAAGACGCTTTGGTCTTCGATGGCTTCAGAACAATCCAACCCTCCTTTTACAAGGGCTGCATTGTGACAATAAGGACAGTCAAAGTTGCATCCGTTGAGAAAAAACACACAACTGATCTTTCCGGGATAATCGATTAGAGAACTCTTTTGAATACCACCGATGAACATTATGCCACCTTAAAGGTTTTCCTCATGCTGAATTCAGCCTGCTTGCCGTTGTTCCATTGCTTGACTGGCCTGAGATAACCCACCACTCTGGCATAGACCTCGGTCTCTGCGTTACAGACGGGGCATTTCTCCTGCCTGCCTTTTAGATATCCATGAGAGGGACAGACGCTAAAGGTCGGGCTGAGGGTCAAGTAAGGAAGCCTATACTGGGTTACGATTTTCCGGATAAGCCCTTTAATGATATTTATATCACTGACGTTTTCCCCAAGATATAAATGAAGAACCGTCCCTCCGGTATATTTGGTCTGCAATTCATCCTGGAGTTCAAGGGTCTCATAGATATCATCCGTGTAATTTACGGGTAGTTGGGAGGAATTGGTATAGAACGGATCCGCACCTCTTTCAACGGCCTCTTCATCAGCGCAGATGATATTGGGGAACTTTTTCTTGTCGATGTTGGCCAGTCGGTAAGAAGTCCCTTCAGCCGGAGTCGCCTCCAGGTTGAATATGTCACCCGTCTCCTCCTGGATGCCCGCAATCTTATCGCGGATAAAATCCATCACCTTGATGGAGAATCGCCGGCCCGCATCATCACCGATATCGACCCCCAAAAAATTCAGGCATGCCTCATTCATGCCGATGATACCGATGGTTGAAAAATGATTCTTCCAATAAAGACCGGTGCCCTTCTTGACCTCTCTGAGGTAGAATTTTGAATAGGGGTATAGGTCTTTCTCGGTAAACCGTTCAAGCACCTTCCTTTTTAAGATCAGGCTTTCTTTTGCGAGCATCAGCATTTCCATAAGCCGTTTGAAAAAATCCTTTTCATTTTCCGCGAGATAGCCGATGCGGGGGAGGTTGATGGTGACCACGCCTATAGAACCGGTCAAAGGATTGGCCCCGAAAAGGCCTCCTCCCCTTTTGATAAGCTCTCGGTTATCCAGACGGAGCCTGCAGCACATGGAACGTGTGTCTTCAGGGGACATATCGGAATTTACAAAGTTGGAAAAATAGGGAATCCCGTACTTTCCGGTCATCTTCCAGATAAGTTCAAGGTTAGGGCTGTCCCAGTCAAAGTCCCGGGTGATATTATAGGTCGGGATGGGGAAGGTAAAAACGCGGCCTTTGGCATCACCCTCCATCATCACCTCGGCAAAGGCCTGGTTGATCATGTCCATCTCTTTCTGAAAATCCGAATATCGTTCTTCCCTGTCTTGTCCACCCACGATGACAGGGATATCTTTAAGGATGGAAGGTACGTAGAGATCCATGGTGATATTGGTGAAGGGAGTCTGAAATCCAACTCGAGTCGGGATATTGATATTAAAGATAAATTCCTGGATAGCCTGTTTGACGCTTTTATAATTGAGTTGATCAAAACGAATAAACGGGGCAAGGAGGGTATCAAAATTGGAGATGGCCTGGGCGCCGGCCGCTTCACCTTGCAGGGTGTAAAAAAAGTTCACAATTTGACCTAAGGCTGATCGAAGGTGTTTGGGTGGAGCGCTTTCCACTTTGCCCTCCACCCCTTTAAAACCGTTTCGCAGCAAGTCTCTTAAATCCCAACCCACACAATAGACCGACAGCAGGCTTAGATCGTGGATGTGAAGATCTCCGTTTTTGTGGGCATCTCTGATCTCAGGGGGGTAAATCCGATGGAGCCAGTACTCTGATGTGATATTGGAGGATATGTAATTATTAAGCCCCTGAAGGGAGAAACTCATGTTGCTGTTTTCCTTGATCTTCCAGTCCAGCTTTCGGATATATTGATCCACCATATCCAAGTTGGTGATGGTCGTAATGGCCCTTAATTGCGCGTGTTGTTCCCGGTAAAGGATATAGGCCTTAGCACTTTTATAAAATGGCGAGTCCAGCAGGACCCTTTCTACAATATCTTGAATCTCTTCCACGTCCGGTGTGGGCCCCAAATGCATTTGATGGGCTAATGTCAGGATTCGAAGGGTGATCTTTTTTGCCTCCCGCTCGTCAAATTCACCCGTGGCTTTTCCCGCTTTTGCGACGGCCGAGGTAATCTTTGATGAATCGAATGGAACCGTGCTTCCGTTTCTTTTCTTGATCTCCTGGAACATGGATGAATCCCCTGAATGAATGATAAAATGTGATGAAATGGGTTTAAAGTCAGGCCCCCGACCAGCGGGACAATGAAGAAATTATTACTGAAAAGTATCAACCAACAGAGTGGCGTATTCATACGCCAGATGATGAATGATGATTAAAATATGCAATATATTGCGGTCTGTCAAGAGGAAAAAACAATATGTTGAGATCATAATGAGATTTTTTTAGCGTGAAAAAAATGGTGGGGCATTTTAATAAGAGAAAGACCCTTGCGGCCTTCTGGGCAATTGAATGCTCACAAGCGTCCCTTCATTCACTTTGCTCTCAATCCGTAGGGTTCCCTGATGGTCTTCAATAGTCTTTTTGACAATGGAGAGCCCTAGCCCGGAGCCTTTTTGTTTGGTGGTAAAAAATGGGTTAAATATCTTTTTTAGTGCTTTATCCGGGATACCGCTGCCCGTGTCTTTTATCTCAATCAAGTAAACATCTTTTTCTTTGGAAATGTGTACCGATATCGTGCCATCGCCAACCATTGCCTGTATGGCGTTGATAAATATATTTAAAAAGGCGCGGTAGAGGAGTTCCTGGTCCGCCAGGATTTTAAAGGACCTGCCGTTTAGATTGTTTTCTATGCGGATATGCTTTTTTTCCAACTCAGGGCCTAAAAAGGAAATGTTCTTTTTGATAATCTCTTCCAGACGGCATTCCTGGAGGTTAAGGGCCTGAGGTCGGGCAAAGTCTAGAAATTCCATTATTTTTTCGTTCAAGCGGCTTGTCTCTTCCGTGATTACGTTTGTAAGCCTTTTCTTTTTATCGTCGGTATTGGGCAGTTGTCCCAACAGCTCGGCGGTACTTTGGATAATCCCCAGAGGATTTTTTATTTCATGGGAGATACCCGCGACCATCTCGCCGATCGAGGCCAGACGTTCCGATAAGTGCAATTGGGCTTCCAGTTCCTGCTGCTCCTTTGTTCGATGTCGAATAATTTGTTCTGCTTTGTGAACAATAAAAAGGAGGGTTAAAAAAATGAGAGACATGATGAGGATGGAGAGGCCGAACACATAATATTGAAATGTGGTTATGGACTTATATTGCTCGGTTATGTCTTGGACTATCTCGAAGACACCGATCAAGAAATCCGTTCCAGGCGGGTGAAAGGGGATATACGTTCTGATCACTTTTCGTCCTTCTAATTTTGCTATCTCAAGGCCCCAAAGATCATCTTCATCCGATAGCACTATCGACGACTTCTCCCCTTTCATCGCTTCTTCAAATCCTTGTGTTTTTTTCGGTTCTTTCCCGAATAACCTCGAGTCGGTACTATAACCTATTATTCCATTGGCGGTATAGACATTGACTACATCAATGTTAAAGCCATGGGTCGCATCTCTAATGACCTGATCCATTAAATTTTGTTGCTCTTCTTCTCTGAGTTTAACTCTTCCATATTTCGTGACGACAGGAAGACTGAAATAGACAAAAACCTGATGGTTAAGGTTTTCACCAAGCAATAAGGCATAATTTTTATAGCTTTCAATCAGGATGTCTTTTGCCTTTTGGGAGATGAAGACCGAAAAAGGAAAGCTAAAGATGACCAGAACAATAAAGCTGGCTAATGCGAAATATTTAACCAGGCGAAACTGTTTGCCTTCAGGAATGTTTTTTATTAGATTGGGTGTCATTTCAATACAGGTCGGCCTTTGATTGTGCGCTGATCTGCTTCTACTATAAATCAAACAGGGGGAAAAGGGAAATCTTGACAATCTCGTAAAAAGACAAAAAACACCCATTTTTGTCATTCCGGCCTGCCAGTGCGCGTCCACACGCAGACAGGTGAAGGCCGGAATCCAGTCTTTTCAAATAGTTATATTGGTCTGGACCCCGGCCGCAGTCCATCCCGTACTTGATACGGGACCGGGGTGGCGACTTTTTACAAGACCATCAAATCTTGTTTTTTCGATTGACCATAAATGATGTCTCATATGAATTTTAAAGAACTCCCATACATGCTTTATGCGGATCCCGACGGCCGGATTTACGATCATCCCTACTATCGGATGGCCGGTTTTTCGGGGTCATCTGTTGCCGTACTTCAGAATGAAGACCTGATGCTCATGCCCGAATTCAGCAAATTATTTTACATTCCGGATTGTCCGCCTATCGGCCTTGATCCATCCACGGGGGAGCATAAGGTCGTTTCTCGCGTGCGATTGGGGCATAAGACAACCAGGTGCCAAGCCGTGGCGGCATTTTTAGAGCCCGGGATTGTCAGGAGCCATCTGCCTGCCGCAGACTTCGGGGCAAAGTCCTATACCCTCCCCATGTGGGGGTATACGGCGGTGGGTTTTCGGGATGACCATTACCTGGCGGCCGGCTTTCGAGTGGAATACAATCATCGATGGGATCCGAGAAATTACGATGATCATGAGTTGGTTCCCGCGGTTCGATTGTTTAAAAAGACCCAGGCACGGGGAGCTCTTGTGAACCATCTCGTCAACTGTGCGGTCAACAACCATTGTTTTGCAGCCAAAAACCTGTTTCTTAAAAGATGGGAAGCCCCGTTACCGGTCAGTAGGGTATGTAACGCCGAATGTCTAGGTTGCCTTTCTCTTCAGCCGGATTATGGTTGTGAATCATCCCATCAGAGGATATCTTTCAGGCCATCTCAAGAAGAGGTTGTTCGAATCGCCTTGAATCACCTTAACCATGCTGAAGATGCCATTGTGAGTTTCGGACAAGGGTGTGAAGGGGAACCTCTAACGGAGTATCGATTGATTGCGGATAGTATCCGGGAAATAAGGCGAAAAACGGCCAAAGGGACCATTAATCTGAACACCAATGGAAGCCTGCCCAAATGCGTACGCGAGTTAGCCAAAGCGGGTCTTGATTCCATCCGCATCAGTCTGAACAGCCCGCGGCCTGTTTATTATCAATCGTACTATCGTCCTAAAAACTATGTGTTTGAAGATGTGGTCGCATCCATTGCATTATCTCGAGAGATGGGATTATATACCATGATCAATTACCTGGTCTTTCCAGGGATCTCGGATCAAGAGGCGGAGATCGAGACGATGATTGCCTTGATTCGGAAGACGGGGGTCCATTTCATCCACCTGAAAAATCTCAATATTGATCCGCAGCTTTATCTGGAAAGGATGCCGAAGGCCGATTCAAAGGCAGTCGGGATGAAGCGGATGATGGGGTTGATTCAAAAGGAATGTCCTGAGATCGAGTTCGGATACTTTAACCGGTCAATCAGATAATAGAACCATTTTGGTGATAATACTCAATGATACCAACCCTATGGAAGGTAATTAGCGCTCCGGTTGGATCTGGGCGCAAGGTACAAGGCGCATGGCGCAGGGATCTAAACCGATTTCCATCTTTTTATGGACCTTGAGCCTTGCGCCATGTGCCTTGCTCCTTTTCAATATTTTTCCCTTTCCACTGCCCTGTATCCAATATCCGTGCGAAAATAAACATTATCCCAAGATATCCTGTGAACCCATTCATAGGCTTTTTTTTGGGCCAGGCTCACGGTTTCACCAAGGGCTGTGACGCACAGCACGCGGCCACCGTTGGTGACTACCCGGCCATCCTGGATCCGGGTCCCCGCGTGGAAGACCTTGAGCCCATCCATTTCTTTTTCAGGAAGGCCCGTGATCACATCACCTTTATGATATTTTTCAGGATAACCGCCCGCCGCCATGACCACCCCCAAGGCGGGACGGCTGTCCCAATCCACCCGAATCTTGTCCAATCGTTTATCAAGGGCCGCCAGGCATAACTCCACCAGATCCGATTTGAGACGCAAAAGGATCGGCTGTGTCTCGGGATCACCCAAACGGCAATTATATTCCAGGACCTTGGGTGTGCCATCGTGATCTATCATCAGACCGGCATAGAGAAACCCGGTGTAGGGGTAACCCTCATCATTCATTCCCTTGACAGTGGGGATGATCACTTCTTTCATCGCGCGGTCATAGACCTTTGGCGTAACCACCGGTGCGGGTGAATAAGCCCCCATACCGCCAGTGTTGGGACCGGTGTCACCATCGTAAACGGCCTTGTGATCTTGAGACGTGGCCAGGGGAAGGATGTTTTTGCCGTCCACCATGACAATGAAGCTGGCCTCTTCACCATAAAGGAATTCTTCAACCACCACCCTCCGACCGGCCTCACCGAAAGTTCCTCCCGTAAGCATCCCTTCAACCGCGGCAATGGCCTCGTCCTTTGATCGGGTGATGATTACGCCTTTCCCTGCAGCCAGGCCATCCGCTTTGATTACCAATGGTGCACCTTTTGACTGGATATAATCTTTGGCCGGACTAAGATTCGTGAAATGGCGGTACTCGGCCGTGGGGATATGATGACGGTCTAAAAAATCTTTGGTAAAGGCCTTGGAAGCCTCCAATTGAGCTGCACCCTTTGTGGGGCCGAAACATTTCAGGCCGGCCTTTAAAAAGGCGTCCGTGATGCCGTCCACCAGTGGCGCCTCGGGTCCGACAATAGTCAGGGTGATCTTGTTTTGCCGGGCAAATTCCACAAGGGTCGGAATATCGGACGATCCAGTGTCTACATTTTCCATTCTATTATCGATGGCGGTTCCTGCGTTGCCGGGGGCCACAAAGACCCGTTCAACCCCTTTGGCCCGTGCTGCTTTCCAGGCCATGGCATGTTCCCTTCCACCGCTTCCAATCACCAGTACCTTCATGAATATTTCCTCATAAATGGAGTTTTTTCATACGCAATAGATCAAATACGGGATCGGAGTATAGAAAAGAGATGTAGTTGTGTCAAGGATCGAAAAGCCCTTGATTCGATGCGAATAACTTGTATCGTTTTGCGCTCATGGCATTTTGGAAAGGCGGTATTTTTAGATGACGACCATTTTGACTTTTTTGTTGTCAAGGAACCATTTTTGGGTTTTAATACAGTCATTTCGTTTTTCTGCATTATAAAGGGCCGGATCTTATCCGCTTTATGAATTTTGGAGGGTTCCCCAAAGAATACTATAGGAGGTTTTCATGAAGATTCCAGGGATCATGCTTTCCATGTGCATAGCCCTTGTCCTGGTTGGGTTCGGATGTTCAAAGGATGATTCTGTCCCTGATTCCCGACAACCCGAGCAAAAGGCGGTTGTGAGAAAGGCGATTCCAAGGCCGAAACCCCAACCCCATCAGCCGGTGCAACCCGCGCAGAAACCGGAGCCGGGGAAAATTGCGCAAGTCAACCCTTCAGAGAAGACCGAACCGGAAAAACCAGCCCCAGTGCAACCCAAACCACCGCAGCCTGAGCCGATGAAGCCTCAAAAACCACAGCAACCCGTCCAACCTGTAAAAACGGAGGAAGGGGTTTACGTGATTCAAGAAAGGGTGACGCTTCCCCAGGTTGCCGCCAAAAAAGAGGTTTATGGTGATCTTTTAAAATGGCCTATCCTATTTTTAACCAATCGAAATGTCCTTTCTACCATGGGTGTTGAAGAAGATCCTTTTGACAAGGAACTTCCCACGGGAACCCGGTTAAAGATTATCACACCCAAACGGGCCGAGGAGACCTTGAAAAAGATGGATAAGGATCTCTGGGCCATCAATGTGATATCCGTTACGACCAACGAGGATATTGTCCCAAGTGCGATGAAGCTTATCGAAAATAGATATCCGACGTATATCACTCGTACGAATGTCAAAGGTGTGGATTATATGAGACTCAGGGTCGGCTTTTTCAAAACCAAGGAAGGCGCGACCGCCGAAGGCAGAAACATTGTATCCATCCTGCGCATTCAGGGGGTTTGGCCTGCAAAGGTGGGAGAACAGGAATTGAGCGAGTTCGGTGGTTATTTGGGTGTGATCGAAAAATGAAAGGATGAAATGAAAGGGAAAAAGATCATAGTCGGTGTCACAGGTGGCATAGCGGCCTATAAGAGCGCGGAACTGGTGAGGCTTCTGGTAAAGGAAGGTGCGAATACGTTTGTGGCCATGACAAGAAATGCCGCGCGATTTGTGACCCCTCTGACCTTTGAGACATTATCCAATAATCGGGTCATCCGTCACATGTTTGACAATACAACGGCCCCTTTGGATCACATCACCTGGGCCCAGGAAGCGGACCTGGTGATCATTTCGCCGGCCACGGCCAATTTTATCGGGAAGATCGCAAACGGGATTGCCGATGATTTTTTATCCACTTTGGTGATTGCGTCCACGGCCAAGATCCTTGTTTGCCCCTCCATGAATAGCCAAATGTTCGCCAACGCGGCCGTTCAGGTGAACCTGAAACGTATAGCGGAGAGGGGCTACGTAATCATGGACCCTGCAGAGGGTGAATTGGCCTGTCATACGGAAGGCAAAGGAAGGTTGCCCGACCCCCAGGAGATCATGGAAAAGGTCCGTTTCCTCATTTCCGGACAAGACCTGAAGGGTCTGAGGATTTTGGTTACGGCCGGCCCGACCGTCGAACCCCTGGATCCCGTGCGATTTATCTCCAACCGGTCCACGGGCAGAATGGGTTATGCCGTGGCCAAGGCCGCTGGACGAAGGGGGGCAACCGTCACGTTGGTGAGCGGGCCCACCGCACTGACAGCACCCCGGGGAATGATGATTTATAGGGTCCAGACAGCCCTTGAAATGAAGCGAGCCGTCCTTGATTGCAGCGCGGAAGCGGATGTTATTATCAAGGCGGCCGCGGTTTCCGACTACAGACCCCGGGAGCGTGCGGATCAAAAGATCAAGAAAGGTGCGGAAACCATGACCATTGATCTGGAGAAAAACCCGGACATCCTGGCCGAATTGGGCCGGACAAAGAGATCCAACAAGCCACTTTTGGTGGGATTTGCAGCTGAAACCGAAGATTTGCTAATAAATGCCAAGGAAAAACTTCAGGCGAAAGATATAGACATGATTGTGGCTAATGATGTTTCAAGGGAAGATGCGGGATTTGCCTCGGAGACCAATATCGTTAAGATCCTTTATCGGGACGGGACACAGGAAGACCTGCCTTTGATGAAAAAGGATGAGGTGGCTGACCATCTACTGGATAAGATCAAGGACCTTATCGGTGAAAAAGAATGAACCTGGCGGAAGAACTTAAAGACGTGGTGGGACAGATCAAGGGCTTATTGAAAGCGGATATGGAAATGGGGATGGATCCACCTGGTTTATCACCGGAGACCTTGGAATATCTTGATCAAAAATCCGGAAAGCCTCGAACCCCTCATTCACTAGATGATCTGAAACAATCGCTTGCGGATTGCAGGCGATGCAAGCTGAGTCGTCATCGAACCCATTTGGTTTTCGGGGACGGGGACCCACATGCCCGGTTGGTCTTTGTCGGCCATGGGCCGAGTGATGTCGAAGATCGTGTTGGAAGGCCTTTTACGGGCGAGGCCGGTGAGCTTTTAACCAGGATCATTGAAAACGGGATGGGTCTTTCCAGGGATGATGTATATATCTGCCACGTGGTGAAGTGCCGTCTCCCTGATTCGCGGGACCCTGAAGAGGACGAGATTATGGCCTGCCTTCCTTTCCTGAAACAACAGATTCAGATGATCCATCCCGCGGTCATCTGCACACTTGGGCAAACCGCCGGGCAGGGGCTCTTGGGAAAGGAATTCAGCCTGGCTTCTGAAAGGGGCCGGTGGCATTATTTTATGGATATCCCGGTGATGCCCACATATCATCCCATCCACATCATCAAGGACCCGGCAAGAGAGCGGGAGTTGAAGGCCCTGGTATGGCGAGATATTCAGGCGGTCATGGTCCGGTTGGGTTTGGAGGTGAGACGAAATGGATAAGGAAAAAAGGAATGGATGGCTTTGTATTTTTAGCGGTGTTTTCATCTTGTGCTTATTGGGGCTCGTATCACCTTCGATGGTCGCGGCCGCCAATGATGTGATGATCATCGGGGTGGACGGTCCCATCAGCCCGGGGAGCGCTACCTTTTTAGCGCGGGGCATCAAGGAGGCCGAGTCGGTCAATGCATCTCTTGTTATCGTTCAGTTGGATACACCAGGTGGCTTGGGATCTTCCATGCGAACCATGGTCAAAGCCATCACCAATTCAAAGATCCCCGTGGTCGTATATGTGAGTCCAACGGGTGCGGGTGCCGCATCCGCGGGTGTCTTAATCACCGTGAGTGCCCACGTAGCGGCCATGGCGCCGGGGACGAATATCGGGGCCGCTCATCCGGTCAGCATTGGAGGAGAGGATATCCAGAAGACCATGTCCGAGAAGGTCGTGAATGATATGGCCTCTTACGGTAGGGGAATCGCCAAGGAAAAAGGCAGAAATGCGGAGTGGGTCGAACGGGCCATCCGTGAAAGTGTATCCATTACCGCTGATGAAGCCCTTGAAAACCATGTAATTGATCTGGTGGCCAAAGATATGGACGACCTCTTAACGCAATTGGATGGCTGGGAAGTGACCCTCATCACTGGAAAGGTTACCCTGCAAACGACCAACCTGACAAAGATTTTTTACCAACCCGGGTTTCGGGATAAGCTTTTGAATGTCATCAGCGATCCCAATATTGTTTGGTTCCTTATGGTTATCGGTTTGGCCGGGCTTTATTTCGAATTCTCCCATCCAGGTGCCATATTCCCGGGTGTGATTGGCGCTATCTCTCTTATCCTTTTCTTTTTCTCAATCCAAACCCTTCCGGTTAATTATACCGGGCTGTTATTGATTGTTTTGGCGATCATCCTTTTTATCGCCGAGATCAAGATCACCAGCTATGGTATCCTTTCCATTGGAGGAGTGGTATCATTCACCCTAGGTTCCATTATGCTTTTTGAAGATGTGGGTGTTCCCCTCAAGTTAATGGCGCCGACCATTATCTTGATCTCTGGTTTTTTCATCGGGGTATCGACTTTGGCTTTCAGAGCCTATCGTTCAAAGCCCCAGAGCGGTATGGAGGGTCTTATCGGCGAGGTGGGTGTGGTCAAAGAGCGGATTGATCCGGAAGGCAAGGTCTTTGTTCATGGTGAGCTATGGAGGGCCGCATCAAGGGAAAGGATCGAGCCGAACGAGAAGGTGGAAGTGGAAGAAATACAAGGGTTGCTGCTTAAGGTGAGGAAAGCGATTAACAGCAAATTTTGATGATCTCGAAAAAAGTCAGAAAATACGTATTTTTGTCATTCCGGCGAAGGCCGGAATCCAGTCTTTTCAGAGAGTTACATGGGCTCTGGACACCGGCCTTCGCCAGGGTGACGACTTTTTACGAGTATGTCAATTTTGATTCTAAAAAATTTTAGGCAAGAGAGGAGGGATATCATGACTTGGTGGATTCTAGTCGTTATATTGGTTGTCTTCTTTTTGGCCTCGGCCATTAAGATTCTTAAGGAATATGAACGAGGTGTGATCTTTCGATTGGGCCGTGTCATCAAGACCAAAGGCCCGGGCTTGATCATCCTGATCCCGATTATTGATAAAATGGTCAAGGTAAGCCTTCGTTTGGTGACCATGGATGTGCCTTCACAGGATGTGATCACACGGGATAATGTTTCCGTGAAGGTGAATGCGGTGGTCTACTTCCGGGTCATGGATCCTACCAAGGCCATCGTGGAAGTGGAGAACTTCCTCTTTGCCACATCTCAATTGGCGCAGACCACATTAAGGAGTGTATGCGGTGAGGTCGAACTGGATGACCTTCTGTCCGAGAGGGAGAAGATCAACATGCAACTGCAAGACATCCTGGATAAACATACGGACCCTTGGGGCATCAAGGTCACCACCGTGGAGGTCAAGCATATTGATCTTCCCCAGGAGATGCAGCGGGCCATGGCCAAGCAGGCGGAGGCGGAGAGGGAGCGACGGGCGAAAGTCATCAACGCAGAAGGTGAATATCAGGCGGCGGCTCGATTGACGGAAGCGGCCGGCATCATATCTGAGCACCCGGAGGCATTGCAACTAAGATATCTTCAGACCTTAAGGGAGATCGCAGCCGAGAATAATTCCACCACGTTATTTCCCATACCTGTGGATTTGTTTAAGATTTTTTTTAAGAAAGATTGATGGAATCAATACGGATTTTGATGTTACATATCAATAAAAAGAAGGAGTAAAATTTTATTAT
>JAFGGA010000220.1 GCA_016930835.1 Deltaproteobacteria bacterium | reverse complement strand
TGTGGATTCCGTGATCAAGTCACGGAATGACAGCAGCCCAATAGGCTGTTCCAATTACGTCATTCCGTGACTTGATCACGGAATCCAATCGTTTCTCACCAAGATTTTCAAAAATCTAAAGTGATAACTCTTTTTTTATTTAGAAAAGGGGCACGGGAATCTATGTTTATGGTATTTTAGGACCTTCAATCATTATCGTTCAAAACCAAAAAACGACGGAATATCTATTCTCTAACAAATCATGTTTACCCTGAAAACCAAATTGATGCTCTTTTTTTTGATTCTCGCCCTTATTCCTATCGCGATCATTGGTATTTTTTCCATCAACAACACCGAAAAACTTGTCATTAATCTGGTGTTGCGCCAACTACAAAACGTAGCGACCGATAAAGCCGCTATCCTTGAACGATGGCTGGGGGAACGTAAGGCCGATATGCAGGTGATCACCGGCACCTCGATCCTCAAGACCATGAATCCCGGAATGATTGCCGCCTATCTCACGCTGATTGAGAACCATTACGGCGTATATAAAGACATCACGGTTATTGCCGCTAATGGTGATATCATCTTTAAAAACCACGGCACACAACCCACCTTTGATATCCCAAAATGGAACGATCACCCTGCGGGAGAGCAGTTACTTTTATCCAATATCATGCATTTGCCGGAAGAAAAAGAATCTACTTTCATCATAGCGGCTCCTGTCTTTGATCATGATACATTACTGGGAACAGTCTATGGCAGGGTCGGGACGAATAAGATTATTACATTTATCCTCAGTGTTGCGTTGGGTAAAACCGGCGAATGTTATCTGGTGGACAAGAATGGTACTTTTCTCGCTCATAAGGAGCCGGACAGGATATTGAAGGAAAATATTTCACAATCTGAAAGTTTTAAAAATATATTCGGCATCCGGGATCTCAAACAGACCTATCTGGATTATCGCGGCATCGAAGTTTTCGGGACCTTCCAACAAGTGGGGGGCACGGACTGGTACTTGGTTGTGGAACAGGACCGTGATGAGGCTTTTGAAAGCGTGGATGCATTAAAGCGCTATATCTATTTGACCATACTCATATTCATAAGCAGCGCGTTTTTGCTAACTTGGATTATCTCCTCCCATATTGTTAAACCGATCCAGGCACTTAGCCAATCGGCCGATATCCTGGCCGGTACCCAATTCAACGAAGGCATTATCAAAAGTGATCGGCAGGATGAGATCGGGATTCTCTTCCGGGCGTTCGAAAATATGGCCCGTGAGGTGCGTAAACGGCAGAGCAATCTCGAACAGGAAGTCAATCTGAAGGAGGCCGAACTGAAAGAGACCGATCTGATTTTGAGGCAGATCAAGCTTGTCGCGGAACGCTCTGAAAAATTCGCGGCAATAGGTCGCCTGGGTGCGGCAGTGGCGCATGAGATCCGGACGCCGCTTACCTCTATCAAGCTTTTTTTAGAGTCGGTCGAGGGAGAAATCGAGATCTCACCCGAATATGAAGAAGACTTTACCATCGCCATGGGGCAAATCAAACGGATCGAGGCGGCCATCAACAGATTTCTTGATTATACAAAACCCCAGGAGCTTATTTTTTCCGAAATAGATATCGCGCAACTCATCGAGGATGTTGTTTTCATGGTAAAACCGATGGCCAATAAGCAGGAATGTCATCTGGATGTAAAGATTGAAGATCATCTGCCCAAGATTGATGGAGATAAAAAATTTTTGGAAGAGGCCATGGTCAACCTCTTTATCAATTCTCTGGAAGCCATGCCGAATAACGGCCAAATTTTTGTGATCGCCGCGAGAGACCGTTTCGATCGTACCGGACAAGTGATGCCATGTATTCGAATCGATATCAAAGATACCGGCCATGGGATCTCCGATGAGCATATGAAGCTTATCTTTGAGCCTTTTTTCACGACAAAGACATCCGGAACGGGTTTGGGCTTACCCCTGGTGATCAATACCATCAAAAGACATGGCGGCGATGTGCGGGTTGAAAGTCATGAGGGGAGCGGAACGGTTTTTTCACTTTTTCTTCCTGTTAAAATATCGCAAAATTAAGAGATATGGAAAAAATATTACTTATCGATGATGATGAAGGACTGACCCACTTTCTAAGCCGATTTTTTATAAGAAAGGGGTATGAGGTGGAGGCATGTCTGAACGGCCGATCCGCGATCGAAAAGATCGCGGCCGAGAGTTTTGACCTGATTCTCCTGGATTATAAAATGCCCGGATTAAACGGGCTGGATACGCTGAAAAAGATCAAGGATAATCAGATCAAAACACCCGTTATCATTATGACGGCTTATGGAAATACGGATACAGCGATTGAGGCCATGAAGCGCGGCGCCTATGATTATCTTGTCAAACCATTTGAAAGAAAAGATCTGAGCCGGATCGTCAGTGAAGCCCTGATATTCAATCGCCAGATGAAAGAGGTCGTCAGTCTGCCCGGCACGGCGGCCATATTGGGGGCAGGAGAGCAGAAAGGCGCTTTGCGGATTATCGGCAAAAGCAAGCGCATGCAGGATATCTATAAAATGATCGGCCAAATCGCCGAAAAGGATGTCTCCGTTCTCATCGGGGGAGAGAGCGGTACAGGCAAAGAGTTGGTGGCAAGGGCCATCTATCATCACAGCCGTCGCAGGGAGATGCCTTTTATAGCGATTAATTGCGCAGCCATACCGGAAAGCCTTTCCGAGAGCGAGCTGTTCGGGTATGAACGGGGCGCATTCACAGGCGCGGAACGAACCTATATGGGCAAATTGGAACGGTGTCACGGCGGCACCTGTTTTTTGGATGAAATCGGGGATATGTCCATGGCGCTGCAGGCTAAATTACTCCGCGTGCTGCAGGAGGGGGAGCTTGAGAGGCTGGGCGGGAGCCAAACCATAAAAGTCGATGTCCGAATCATCGCCGCGACCAACAAGGACCTGGATCGAGAGGTTCAAAACGGAAGATTCCGTGAAGATCTTTACTGGCGGTTAAAGGTTATTTCCATGGATCTTCCACCCTTGAGAAAACGGATCGAAGATATTGCGGCCTTGGTGGATTACTTTACCTCGCGTTTCAGCAAGGAATATTCCAAGCCCATCCGGCACATTTCGGAAGGCGTTTTCAACAGATTCCGCGCCTATTCTTGGCCGGGCAATGTGCGCGAACTTGAAAATTGTATTCGCCGCGCCATTCTTCTCTGTTCGGGTGACATTATCACCGAGGAGCATATCGACCTGCTGGAACCACAAAAGGAATATCTTTCACAAACATCAAACCGTGAACAATTGATGGATCATCTGAGAGACAAACTTCAGGAGCTTGTTCCGGAGATCCTGCGCCTTTCAAAACAAGGTGTGCATGAAAACATTATTGAAATGGTGGAGGAGACGATCATTCGTAACGCCCTTGAAAAATGCGGAAACAACCAGGTTCAGGCCGCGAAAATGCTGGGCATTAGTCGAAATACGCTAAGGCATCGTTTAAAAAAGCAGCGTTTAAGGCAGGGCGATGAGAAATAAAGGATTTTGTATCCATTTAGATTTTTGGTATCATTTTCGATTTTTGAAAAACCTGGCTCGAACCTATGGATCTAAAAAAATCTGGATGGTTAAAGGAGTTGCATCTTGATTTGGTTGAATCTCATCACATCTGCTCAAATTTTGAACAGCCGGGAGCAGGTGACGCTCTGGCTGCTCAATGCGGAAAGATCAATTTTTTACCTGCCGTCATACCCATGCGGCTGCTTGTTTTTCACCACCTGATTTTATATCTTCATTAATCATTTTGAGCCCAATCCGATAATTCCCGTAATTTCAAATAAATAGCAAATTAGATCTCCCGATGGGCATGGCATGTCTTTTGCTGAAGCCCGTTGTGTCGGTTTCACATGTATTCACGATGTAGTGATGTATCAGGGGAAGGACTTACAGCGTATGACGTATGGAGAGGTGACTGATATGGATCATGAAAAACTTCTTATTTCCGAAAGGATTGACGAGGTCAAAATGATGTGTGAACGGGAGCATCCCATATAC
>JAFGGA010000219.1 GCA_016930835.1 Deltaproteobacteria bacterium | reverse complement strand
TGAGCACACTGAAAGGATTTGAGTTAGAAGTAACTGAAAGAAGTTGATCTTTCAGAATGAAGAAATAGAAAAGGCAGAGCCTTGCTGACCCTGCCTTAAACCATGGCTTTCTAAAATGCCGATACTTTTTTAGCACGCACATCCGAGAAGCCTTTATTTAACTGCCATCACAGATTTTTTTTTAGTATAACCTTTGGAGGTTTTTGGCCATCTCATGGTTTATTTAGTCTGTGTTGAATCTGGTGGCAATCGATTGTTTTAAATCTAAGGCTCATTTCGGGAAAGTCAATGATAACCCAGTTGATTTCCAAAAAGGCTGACAGTCGCTGTCATGACGTGATCTTTCAGGCAATAAGTTGAATGCGTATAGGTCACAATGAAAACCCTCTATTCGGGGAGTTGGCGGAGAAGTGGTATAGGATTAGGTCAAGACAGATAAAGGCGTCCACCATGAGGGATTACAGGAGTTCCATGAACCTCTATATCCTGCCACGGTTCGGCAATTGCCCCATAACGGGTATCTCCTATCTTGATATCGAGGAATTCAAGGCGGGACTGGAGGTCTCGGTAAAGAGGATCAATAACATCCTGGTTTCCATGAGGTCGGTATTTACCATGGCATTCAAGGAAGGGATCATCAAAGGCAATGTCATGTTGAAGGTGGATAATCTGAGGATCGATGAGCCTACGATAAACCCTTTATCCATGGATGAGGTCTTAAAGGTGCTGGAATGCGTCCATACCCATTACAGGAACTGTCTTACTATCCTGTTTTTCACAGGGTTGAGGTTCGGGGAGATGGCGGGATTGAAATGGAAAAATGTCCACCTTGACAGAAAGACCGCCAGGATCTGTGAGACCCTCGTATACGGTGAAGAGGGGCGGACAAAGACAAAGAAATCAAACAGGGACATAGATCTTTTACCCCCTGCAATAGAGGCACTCATTGACCAAGGGAACCAGACCCATAAAAAACCTGATTATGTATTCCTTGATATTCACGGGAAACCCCTGACCACAGACCACATGAGGGAGGTCATATGGAAACCGGCACTGGAAAAGTGTGGGATTGAGTACAGACCCATGATGCAGACACGGCACACCTTTGCCACCATCAGTCTTTCCGAAGGGGAAAATATAGGATGGGTTCAACATATGCTGGGGCATAGTTCGTTACAGATGATATTCACGAAATATTATGCCTGGATGCCGAAAGAGACGAGGAATGACGGTTCCGCCATGATGAGGGTTTTTCATTCATTGAACCGATCCAAAGGATAGGTTCGGTCTAGAAGACATTTTGGCCTTGGAGTTCACGGTTCTCGCCTAAAGAGGCGCTTTATTTATTCAACATGATGTTTTATAATCCAGTAAACAATTCACAAAATAGAGAGGGAAAAAAATGGCAAAAAATTTCACCCTCGAATACTGGCAAGATGATAATTGGTACGTCGGTATGCTCAGAGAGATTCCGGGCGTATTCAGCCAAGGCGAAACTCTGGAAGAATTAGAGGAAAATATTAGAGATGCTTATCGTTTAATTATCGAAGATATGCCGATGGTTCCTCATAGGGCGTCACAATCGAAAGAGATAGAGGTCGGTATTTGAAACGTAAAGACCTTATTCGTCAGCTTGTTGATGCCGGATGTTATTTGAAACGCCACGGCAAAAGACATGATCTGTATGAGAACCCCTCAAACGGCAGAAAGTCACCTGTACCAAGGCATGCCGAAATCAAGGAGACCCTGTGTGATTTGATTAAGAAGCAACTCGGCATCTAAAGGTTGTTTTTGGAGCAACAATCACATTCATGATCCCGGCGGATCTATCTTGTATTTCGACTTCAGTTTATCCTATTCCTTTCGCGTGGCCGGAAAGGTATCCCGACAACACCTGGAAAAATACATTCCTGTAAATCCCATAATCCCGTCTAAAACGGATTCGCTATAATATTCAAAAAGAGAGCCCAAAAGTAGCCCACGCAAAAAAAAGACCTACACGGATTGCGTGTAAGTCCTTGAAATCTTTGGTAGCGGGGGGCGGATTCGAACCACCGACCTTCGGGTTATGAGAACAAAAAAGTTAATTTACCGCCACTTACCTTGACTTACTAAATCATATATATAATTAGATATTTATGAATTTGCATTTTTTCTTGATTTTTCTGGATTACCCTCATATTCTATTAAACATGTGGGGAATAGTGTGGGGAACGACAATCCCTTGTGTTAAAATGAGCGTCTTTTATTAAAAAATGAAGCCTTCCCCACAATACTACCCACACACATAAGAATTTCATAAATTTTTAGGGATGTTATGCCAATTTTAAAAAGACATAAAACGAAATATCCTGGGGTCTTTTTCATAAACGGTCGATCTGAGAACGGAAAACCTGAACGGATTTATTATATCCGTTATCGAAGGGACGGTAAACTGATAGAAGAAAAGGCCGGAAGGCAATTTAAGAATGATATGACACCGGCCCGAGCGGCACAGGTGCGAACCGACCGGATACAAGGGCACCAGGCCTCGAATAATGAATCCAGAGA
>JAFGGA010000218.1 GCA_016930835.1 Deltaproteobacteria bacterium | reverse complement strand
TGCCGAAGAGGGGACTCGAACCCCTACAGGCGTACGCCCACTAGACCCTGAACCTAGCGCGTCTACCAGTTCCGCCACTTCGGCATGGAAATATGGTTGATATTTTTTGATATTTATATTATTCACTGTACTATGTCAATAAAGAACGATGGGGCTATTGATCGAAAAGCTGTCGGCCCCAAAAGCATTATTTTGCTATAAAATCAAGGTATTACGAAATGGCAACCCGAATTATTCATGATTTTAAGGAACTTATCAACCCATTAACAAATCCGGTATTAACCATAGGTAACTTTGACGGTGTCCACAAAGGTCATCTGGTCCTGTTTGATAAAGTGAAAAAAAGGGCGCAGGCCATCAATGGACAGTCCGCGGTCATGACATTTGAGCCCCATCCCGTAAAGGTCATCAAACCGGGAAACGGTCCTTTACTCATCACACCCACCAGGCAGAAACTTTCATTAATTTCCGATTCCGGTATTGACGTGATTTTTTGCATCCCATTCACTCATCAATTCGCCACCATATCGGCGCAGGATTTTGTAATGGATATTTTAGTCAAAACCATCGGGATCAAAGAGATTGTGGTGGGGCATGATTACACATTCGGCAACAAACGCCAGGGCAACCTGGATCTTTTGAAAAAAATGGGCAATGAATCGGGATTCAAGGTCCATATTGTGGAGCCGGTCTATATTGACAAGACCCTTGTGTCCAGCACATCCATCCGAAGGCTTGTGGCGGAAGGTGATCTTTCAGAGGCCAAACGCTTATTGGGCAGAGATTATCAGATCACCGGTACGGTTGTGAAAGGTAAGGATAGGGGTGGAAAGGTCTTAGGGATACCTACAGCCAACATAAAAGCCGTTGATGAGTTGATCCCACGAAAGGGGACCTATGTCGTCTCAGTGGAATTAGACGACCGTTATTATGTAGGTGTCTGTAACATCGGCCATAACCCGACCTTTGGGGAAAACGCCTTGTCCATTGAGACCCATGTGCTCGATTTTTCGGGGGATATTCTCGGCAAGACCATTACGGTTATTTTTATCCAGCGGCTGCGCGATGAAAAACGGTTTGCCAATGTCCAGGAGCTTAAAGAACAGATCAGCCTGGATATTGAAAAGGCGCGAGAACTTTTCAACCTTCATGAAAAAAACCAAAAGTTTAACTAGTGCACTGAACTGGAAATTTTGGGCAGGCCTCTTTTTTAGCATCTTATTTTTATATCTGGCCTTACGACAGGTAGATCTGGCGAACATATGGGCAAAGATATCATCAGCGCATTTCCTCTTTCTTTGCATAGCCACACTCAGCCTTCTGTTGCAATACCTTATCCGGGGATGGCGTTGGCATATCTTTCTTGAACCCGTCCAAAAAACAGCTTTTTCAAGCAGATTTGTATCCATATTAATCGGTTTTGCCGCAAATTGCGTATTACCGGCCAGGCTAGGGGAGATCATCCGTGCCAATTACCTTGGAAACAGGGAAAGGATCAGCGGTAGTGCTATATTCGGCACGGTGGTTGTTGAAAGGCTTTTTGATGGCTTGACCCTACTCCTCGTGTTATTGATCGCCCTATGGACCGTGCCCTTTTCAGAAGAGGCCCTTTCCATCTCAGGCATCAGTTTCCGTTCCGTGGGGTTTTCCGTCTTTTTTGCTTATGTCCTGGTTATCCTGTTTCTGGTAGGTTTTAAGTACAAGGCTGATATGTTTTTATCCGTCCTGGACAAGATCCTCTTTTTTTTCTCGTCTCGGTTGAGGATAAAATTGCTGAACATGATCCGGAACTTTGGTCTTGGCCTCGTGCCGGCGAAAAATATTCGGGGATGGATTCTGGCCATATTCTACTCTTGTCTTCTATGGTCCGTTTCATTGCTCCAGATTCAACTTGTCGCCCTATCGATCGGAATCGAGGTTCCCTTCACAGCCTCATTTCTTATCCTCGCGCTGGCCTCTTTCGGGGTCATGATCCCTTCCGCACCGGGTTTTATCGGTACATTTCATTTCTGGGTCCAGATGGGTTTTGTGTTATACGGCATCAGCAAAGAAGCAGCGCTATCGGCGGCTATCTTATATCATGCCATATTCTTTTTCCCCACGCTCTTATTAGGGCTTATATCATTCATCTTTTTACAAACCCCTATCCGTGAGCTTTCAAAAGGACCGCCCAGAATAGAATAGGTGATGCTTTGTCGGTAGTGAGGATCTCCTTATTCTATTGACAATTACTGCTATATATTGATAGAAATCCGCTAATATCTTCAGGAGGAAGCAGCAATGGTTAAGGAAAAAAACTTATCAAGCCCCTTTCAATCCTTGGATAGGCGATCATTTTTGAAGATGTCCGGTATCTTGGGCATGGGTCTGGCCTCGGCCGGAATCTTTCCCATCCCGGCAGAGGCCGTGAAATTCAATAAGGAGATGTATAAAGTCTCCAGGACAGGGCTTTCCATGGGCACGACGGTCTCCATGACCCTCATGCATCCATCAAGAGATGAAGCAGAAGATGCCATGGGTGCCGCCTTTGAAGAGATCGATCGATTAACTGGATTGATGAACCGGTTTGAAGACAATACGGCCATCGGCGTTTTAAACCGGGAAGGGATTCTAAAGGACGTGAACCCGGAGGTCAGGGAAGTCGTCTCTAATTCCTTATACTATTTTCAACAGACGCAAGGCGCTTTCGATATTTCGGTTAAGCCTATTATTGATCTGTTCCGGGAGACCGTGGGAGCAACCCTGAATCAATATCCCCATCCTAAGGCACTGAAAGAGGTCCTTGAAAAGGTGGGGTCGGAACATATTGAATTCAATGGACATACGGTTCGCTTTAAGAAACCCGGTATGGGAATCACGCTGGATGGTATTGCAAAGGGCTATATTGTGGATAAGGCTTCAAAGGTGCTTATGAGCCGGAATATCCAAAACCATCTGATCAATGCGGGTGGAGATATACGGGCTATGGGCGTCCGGCAAGATAAAGGTCATTGGACGGTGGCTATCCAGGACCCGAAAAAAAGAGATAACTATCTGGATACGATTCAGCTTTCTGATGCCGCCATTGCCACATCCGGCAACTACGAGGTCTATTTTGATCGGGAGAAGATGTTTCATCATATTATCAACCCGAGTACCGGGCATTCCCCTTATACCAGTGCCGGCGTATCCGTTATTGCGCCGACGGCCATGGAAGCGGATGCTCTCTCAACCAGTGTCTTTGTCATGAATCCCGGGAAGGGAACGCAATTTATCAATTCCCTTCCCTCATGTGAGTCTTTTGTCATTACCAGGAGCAATGAGCAAATTCGATCAAAAGGCTGGAAAAACTTCACTGTCTAAAGCAATCAAGCACAATAAAAAAATCGAATGGGAGGGTGTATTGCCGGAACGGCAGCCCCTCCTTTTTTGGTTTTGTGTTACCGGCAATGGAAACAGTTGTAAAGAGAAGTCAATTTCATCATGGGTGTGAAAGTAAATGAGATTCGGCTTTTAGGTGGCGGACTGGGAAAAAGATCCCCTTATCCCCAAGGATTCCCAAGACCATGATTCAAAAATCCCGAGACCCTTCAAGTATTCAAAAAATCATCCTCTTCCAACAGAACGGCCGTGGTGAAAACAAGATTCATGGGATCAAGAAATACGGCAAGGGGCTTTTTGATCTAGAGATAAGATCCCTTCCAACCGGCCTGCCTCCGGTCTTGGATCATACCAACCTTTATCTGCCGGAGAAGATTGACGCAGACCTGGTTCTTGATTTTCTCATCCACCCTGACCTCTCGCATGATTTGGCCCTCATTTGCCGGGAAGAGCATATCCCAGTGATCGCATCGGGGAAAAAGATCCATGTCCAAGGCGTTATCACCCCATCCACGTGATGTACCCTTTCCAGGCAGGATGGTCTGGGTTTATACGGGAAAATGTTTGGAGCACCGGAATTTCATGTAAGGGTGGTTGATCAAAAGATCAGACAATTGGATGTGTTGCGGGGGGCGCCATGTGGCGCCACTTGGGAAGCCGCGAAACGCATGATCGGCATGCCCGTGGAAGAGGCCCTTATTAGAATCGGCTTGGATACCCAGATATTTTGTAGCGCCGATCCAGCCCACTGGGACCCCATCTATCAAAGAAGCCCGGTCCATATTGCCGGAAACATTCATCATTCCGCCCTGAAGAGGGTGTTGGATGATTAGCAGGGTTTCTATCGTACGCTGTGCAGAGTCCAGGTGCTTGTTCTAATATAAACCCGTACATATTATCTCCCTTGTTCCAATACGACATAGACCACGGGGATGATAATCAAGGTTAATATGGTGGCCGAGGATAGTCCGAAGATGATGACGTTTCCCATGGGCCCCCATAGGCTCCCGCCCCGGATCGCCAAAGGGAGCAGCCCGCCGACCGTGGATATGGTGGTGAGCATAACCGGTCGAAAACGCACTTTGCCCGCCTCGATCACGGCCTTAACGACATCTGTTTCTGTTTTTCTTGTAACATTGATAAAATCAATAAGCACGATGGCATCGTTCACCACAATGCCCGTTAAACTGACCACACCTAAAAAGGCCACAAAGCTGAAAGGATATCCCGTGATCCACAGCCCAAGGGTGGCCCCCACCAATCCGAATGGCAAAGAAAGGGCGATGATGAAAGGTTGTTTAAAAGAGTTGAATTGGGCCACGAGGACCGTATAAACCAGCAAAAAAGCAGCGATCATGGCCCAACCCAGACTGATAAAGGACTCGGTCCGTTCCTTGGTTTCACCCTCGTATTCAACGAGATAGCCGGGCGGTATCGTGATTCCCGCGGTCTTTCTTTTTAATGCATCGACAATGGTTTCCGTGAGTACCCCCTGCGCACCGCTTCTTACCGTGACCGTGCGCGTCAGATCTTCTCTGGTGATAGACCCGATATCGAATGAAAGGTCGAGGTGAGCGACCTGTTTGAACGGGATCTTGGCGCCGGTCATGGACTTGAGGTAGATCTCGTCAAACATGGCGAGAGTATCCCGGGCCTTTTCCTCCAAAGAGACGATGATATCAACCTCCTCGTCTTCGAGGGTGATGGCGCCGGCGGTTGTCCCGTAAATGGCCGTACGCATGGCCTGAGCTATAGAGGCATTTGTGATTTCAAGCATACGGGCCCTATCAGCGTCCACTGTGATCCGAACCTGAGGAATGGACCGCGATGCGTCATCCCATACATCCACTGCACCGGGAATGGTTTCAAGGATGCTTCGATACTGTAAAGCCAAATCCTTTAGAACTTCAAGATCATCGCCCCGGATCTTTACGGCGATGGGAGCGCCAACCGGCGGTCCTTGTTCCAGTTCCTGAAATTCTATCTCGGCCCCCGCAATACGATGGAACTTGGGTCTCAGCCTTTTGATGATATCGGCCGCTCTACCATTTCCCGAACCCGGCTTTACGGTCACAAAAAATTGTACCCGGTTGGTGGCCCTTGTCTGAAAATAATTAACGTTATAATATATCCTGGCGCCGTTTCCTCCCACATGGGTCATGACATCCGCAATCTCCTGTTCATTCATCAAATGTTTTTCGATCTTTTTTGCCAGATCGAGTGTCGTCTCCATATTGGTACCCGATGGGAGTGAGACATCGATAATAAAAAGATCCTTCTCGGCCTTCGGAAAAAATTGAAGGCCCAATCGAGGGATCAATGCAAGAGTGCCTAAAAGGGCAATTAACGCCATGATTAATATCAACGCCTTATGATGAAGAGTCCATCTTAAAATATGGGTGTAGATCCGAATAATCCTTTTTTCCTCCGCTTCTTTTTGGTTATTCTCTTTTAAAAAGCGATAACTCAAAAGAGGGGAAACAAAGATAGCCACGAGCAAAGAACCGGTAAGGGCGAAGATCATGGTTAAGGGGATACCGCGGATAAATTGCCCGATATCACCAACCATGAAAAGCAGAGGGGTAAAGGCCAAGACAGTCGTCAATGTGGATGAAGTGATGGCCCCCAATACTTCCCCGCTGCCGTCCAATGCGGCCGACATCCTGTCTTTCTTCAATCCCATGTGCCGCTGGATATTTTCCACTACGACAATACCGTTATCCACCAGCATGCCTAAGACAATAACCATGGATGCCAGTGTAACCTGATTCAGGGAATGCCCGAAACGGTAAAGCATAATGACTGAAAAGGCTATGGAGAGAGGAATCAAAACGGCCACTATAAAGGCCATGCGGAGGTTCATCATCAGCATGGTGGCCAGGATGACAAGGCCTGCCCCCATCAAAAGGTTGTTTTGAAAAACGGATAATCTTTCGGATACGGAGATGGCATGATCGGAGAAGATAGCCAAATGGAGTTGGGGCGATAGTCTTTTTTGGAGTATTTCGACACGGGACCTGATCTCTTGTGAAACCACATTCTGGCTTGACTTGGGTTTGGTTGTGACCAGGATATTTATGCCTTCAATACCGTTAAACCGTATGAGATACTCCGGGCGCTCATAGGCATCTTTTATCACGGCCACATCTCTTAGGAATATGGGACGCCCGTCATAGGATCCGATAATGGTCTTCCCGATTTCATCAACCCCTTTGTATTGCTCATCCGTCCTGACCAGATAGCTTTTTCGGCCCACGTCCATATGCCCCCCTGGGAGACTGATGTTTTCGGCCTTGATTCTACTGATGAGGTCATTCAATGAAATATTAAACAAAGACAACCGATTCGGATTCACTTCAACATGTACTTCCCTCTCCTGATTCCCCTGTATTTCAAGTCGCATGATCCCCGGAATATTTTCAAGGTCGCGCTTGATCAATTTTGCGTATTCATGGATTTCCCGATTGTTCAATGGGCCGCTTAGGTTGATCACCATGGAAACCGTTTCGGTTTCCCATCGCATGATTTCAGGATCCATAGACTCTTCGGGCAGGTCCTTTTCCACCTCCCTGACTTTTTCACGAAGGGTCTGTATGCTTTGATCGAGATTTGAGTCGGGGTCGAACCGGATCAGTATAAATGCCGCGCCTTGAGAGGCGGTCGCGATAATCTGCTCGACATCCTGGATTTCATGGATCTTTTCTTCCACGGGTCTGATGATATACTGTTCAATATCCCTGGGACCGGCACCGGGATAGTGGACCATAACGGTCGTGCCGGGGGCCTTGACAACAGGATCTTCTTGCCTTGGAATGATCATGTAGGTCAGGGTCCCCAATATGATCAGTAGTAAGACCCCGAGAATGGTGAGCCGATATCGTTTAATGGCGGGGGCGACCAGCTTCATGGGTTGACGTCACCCTCTACCTTAATGATGACGGGCTGTTGATCCCTCAGATATTCCTGCCCCGAAACAACCACTGTATCGCCAGGGCTGAGTCCTTTGATGATTTCCACCTCATCTTGAAGGATCTTTCCGGTCTCTATCTCCCTTTTTACTGCATTCAGATCCTGTACGACAAAGACAAAAGGGGCCTTGCCGAGACCCATTACAGCATCAAGGGATAAATATATGCTGGCCTCGTTTGCGTGATGGGTTATCTCCACTTGAGCCATCAGACCCGGCTTTAAGGTCTCTCGGGGATTCGCGACCAGGATCTCAACGCGTATGGTTCGAGTAATGGGATCCGCAAGAGGTTCTATACGACGGATGGTTCCCGGAAATCGTCTGCCCGGTTCCCAATCCACCTTGATGACGGCATCGTCTCCAACATGTATCTTGGGAATCAGATAATCCGGGATGGCCGCTTTGACCAGAATGGGGTCCATCTCCGCCAGCAGGGCAATGGGTATTCCCGCCCCGACCACCTCACCCTCTTCCGCAAATTTTTGAATAATCTTGCCTGAAAACGGGGCCATGATGGTGCTGTTTTTCAGAGCATCTTCAATGATCTTTAATTCCGCACCTGAAAGATTGTATGCGGATTGGGCGTCTTGAAGAGAGGATTCAGGGACGATTTTTTGTTTGAACAATTTTTCCATTCTTTCCAGATCCCGTTTTGTCTTGCTCCTGTTTTCCAGCACCTTTTCCTTTTGGGCCAACAATTCCGTGGTGTCCAGTTGCGCCAAAAGGGTCCCCTTTTCTATCCATTGGCCTTGTTCAAAGGTCAATTGTGTGACTTTTCCCGCCAGCTTGAACCCCACCTTCATTTCACGGTTTATTTCAATGGTTCCGATAAGGTTGTATTGTTCGTCTTTTTTCTGATTTTGGACCGCCACCACATGAACGGGCGCGAACACGATCTCATCCGTTGTTTCCGGGTCTTCGGCGGTACAACCTGAGAACAGAACAAACACGAAAAGGGATATATATTTTATTATGCGTATCATGGCATTCAACGTTTCCTCAAGCCCTCTATGATCAAGGTGAAACCTGTTTGGATCATCTTATCCAAAGGGAAAGGGATAAGATCTTTGTTTTCCACTCCCTCGTGCAGAAGGATGACTCCATTCAAGGCTCCCCATAAAATAATGGCCAATTCCATGGCGTTTTGACGCCGGATTTCACCCATCGCCATTCCGTTCTCCAAGGCTTTGCTCAGCGTTGCGAGGCACACCAAACCCATGTCAAGACAGCTTCCATACAACGATTCGGAGACCTTTGAAGAAATTTCACCATGCTGTAGCAAAAAAAGGATCTTAAAATAATTTTTATGCTCACGGTAAAAATGATAATAGGCGTCACATATTTTACGTAACTGGGCTTCCCATCCCTCTACACCTCTGATGGCGGTCCTAAAATGCCCGTTCAGCATCTCGATCCCTTCAATAAGGATAGAGACATATAATTCCTCCTTCGTGGGAAAATGGATATACAGCGATCCCTTGCTCAATTCCGCTGCCTCCGCAATCTGATCCATAGTGGTTGCCTGAAATCCTTTTTCAAAAAAGACCTCTCTGGCCGCATCCAGGATGGCCTGTTTCCTTGCTAATCTCTCTCGTTCTTTTCGTTCTTTGGTGGACATGCCTTTATGTTTTACCTTTCAGTCAATTAATGACTATTGGTCATTATATTTCTCAAGGTCATTTGAATCAATAAAATTGTTTGTTGGTGATGTCTCACCCCATGAAAAACAATGTTTTGTCATAGGTTAGCTTTTTCCAAATCTCAAAAATTTTCAGGCGAAAAGGACTATGAAAGAAAGGTCCTTTTCTGCAGGGTCGGGATTTATTCCCGACCGTGACTTTCGGTGGGGTATAAAACCCCACCCGACTCTGAATTGCACCAAAAATATTTTGGGATTCCAAATTTTTTAAAGGGCTGAACTGTCACGCCTTTTGAAAATGATGAGATGCAAGGCTTGGATTCCGCGATCAAGTCGCGGAATCCAGTTGTTTGGATTTTTTGAAAATAGCTAAAATGTTACAAATCATTAAAAATCCGGCGAGTCCGTTCCCCCTCTTTTGATGGAAGGAGATAAAGGGAAGGGTGAAAGGGTGAGAAGAAAAAAGATTTTCATTTCGTTGTGGAGGTCAAGATTGATGTGATTATATCATTTACATAAAAGGACCATGACGTTATAAAATGGATAAAAGGATATGCCATATCGGCCGGTTTCTCCCAAAATCCTTTGGAGAAGAATCAAAAAAACATGAAAGGAATCCCATGTGAATATACCCCTCTATCAAGTGGATGCCTTTACCAAGGAAATTTTTAAAGGAAATCCCGCGGCCGTGTGTGTTCTGGAATCATGGCCTGATGATGAAATACTCCAGGGCATCGCGGCTGAGAACAATCTTTCTGAAACGGCATTCCTCGTCAATACAGCAAAAGGACATTATGATTTGAGGTGGTTCACGCCCACAATCGAGGTCGATCTCTGTGGACATGCCACCCTGGCCAGTGCGTTTGTGATTTGTTCATTTTTCGATACCGGTCTGACATCCGTTGACTTTAAAACCGCCAGTGGTTTATTGACGGTTGCAAAATCCGGCGAATTATTGTCCATGGATTTTCCTGCCAGAAAGCCCATCCCCGTGGAAGCGCCATCAGTCCTTATGGAGGCCTTTGGTATGAAGAAACCCGTGGAGGTTCAAAAGTCCAGAGATCTTTTGGTTGTTTTTGACGACGAAGGTGCTGTTAAGGAAATGAACCCTGATTTTGAACTACTCGGGCGGATTAAAGATGTCCTGGGTATCATTGTAACTGCGCCAGGTAAAAACGCCGACTTTGTCTCGCGATTCTTCGCCCCCAACGCGGGCATCCTTGAAGACCCTGTCACCGGGTCCTCGCATTGCACCTTGATTCCTTATTGGGCTGAAAGACTTGGAAAAAATAAGTTGCATGCGTATCAGGTCTCCAAGCGCGGAGGGGAGCTTTTCTGTGAAGATTTGGATGACCGCGTCCGTATATCAGGACATGCGGTTCTGTATGCGAAGGGTGAGATCTATATCTGATCTTGTTGCGGCGCGGCGGCATATAAAATGGCGCCCTACCGAATACAGGTATTCCCCGTATTGATATAAGGCGGGTTTTTTAAACCCGCCAGCCCCTTCCCCGATTCCGGGCGGATGACCGGGTGGGGGAGGAATGGACTTTAATATTGCCCATCTCGAAAATAGACGCCGCCACGGCCCCGCATCCAGTGCGGGATAAACTGCGACCAGGGTCCAGAACCCATGTAACCATTTGTAAAGATAGGATTTCGTTTTCGCCTGTCTGCATACGGACTCGGACAGGCAGGCCGGAATGACAAAAATAGGTGTTTTTCGACCCTTTACGAGACCATCAACATCGGGAAAGGAAAAAACATGAAACATTGGAAATGGCAAGTCCTCTTGGGAATATCATTGATCGGATTGTCCACTTTTGTCTATTTTTCCCATTATCTGATCTTTCGGGACGCTCATCATATTTTTCTCTATCTTATCGGTGATGTGGCATTTGTTTTTGTCGAGATCCTGCTGGTGACCATGATCATCCACCGTTTGCTGGAGGAGAGGGAAAAGCGCATCCGGCAAGAAAAACTGAATATGGTCATTGGTGTGTTTTTCAGTGAGGTGGGGACAAAACTTTTAAAGATCATATCAGCCGTAAATTCCAAAAAAGATGAAGGAGATCATGAATTATCCGGAAAGAAAAAATGGGCCTCCGCTGATTTTACCCAATTCACACGATGGTTAAAAGAATATCACTATGAGGCGGACCACGAACAAATGGATTGGCCTGAATTGAAAAAATTCTTTATGGAGAGACGGTACTTTCTGCTGAGGCTCTTGGAGAATCCAAACCTGCTGGAACATCAAAAATTTACCGAATTACTTCAAGCGGTCTTTCACCTTGGTGAGGAGTTAAGCGCTAGGGATCATTTTGATGGATTGCCTGACTCCGACTATAAACATCTGGGGGTGGATATCAAACGCGTGTATGTGCGGTTGGTTCAACAATGGGTGATTTATATGTCCTATCTCAAGGGGAACTATCCCTATTTATTCTCCCTTGCCCTGAGGATGAATCCTTTTGACCAAGACGCATCGGCCATAGTGAAAGAGTGATAATATCCGATCATTTTTGTCCCAAGACGGCATGAACCTTTTTCAACTCATCCATGATGGCAATCCCTTGGGGGCATTTTTCCTCACATTCCCCGCATTCCGCGCAGTTGGAGGCCCTGATCTCCAAAGGAAAAAAATGGGGATCATTGTAAAATCGTATGGATCGATCTTTGGCGTCAAACATAAAATAATCATTATAGAGCGCGAAGTTAGAAGGGATGTCCACGCCATTAGGACAGGGGATACAGTATGCGCAACCCGTACAGTCGACCTTGAGCATTTCTTCATACTTGTCTTTGACTTTATTGATTAATGAAAGTTCGTCTTCTGTCAACGAATGGGCAGTGGCGTTCTCCGCCGTCCGAACATTTTCCACCACCTGGGGCATGGCACTCATTCCACTCAAGGCCAAAGAAACCCCCGGTTGATTCCAAACCCACCTCAACCCCCATTCCGCCGGTGTCCGCTTTTGCCTGGCTGAATCCCAGACAGCCTGGATAGGCCCGGGGATGTTCGTGGTCAAGGCCCCTCCTCTCAGAGGTTCCATCACGACCACGCCCATGCCCTTATTGGCGGCATATTCCAATCCCTCCCGGCCGGCCTGGCGGTTGACATCAAAATAGTTATACTGGATCTGGCACAGGGCCCAATCAAAGCTGTCCACGATTTCTTTAAATACATCAATATGATGATGAAAAGAAAATCCCGCGTGCCGGGCCCGTCCATCGGCCAAAACCTTATCCAGGAATTCCAAGGCCCTGTACTCCTTCATGCGCGACCAAAGCCGTGCATTGAGACCGTGGAGCAGGTAGAAATCCACGTAATCCGTATCCAGTCGTTTCAATTGTTCGTCTATGAATCGTGGGATATCGGATGGATCACGAACCATCATGGTGGGAAGCTTGGTGGCGATCATGATTTTATCACGGAAAGACTTTACGGCCCTACCAAGGATGGCCTCACTCTTCCCCCCGTGATAGAAATAGGCCGTGTCAAAATAGTTGACCCCCTTGTCAAAGGCATATTCAATCATTTCAATGGCCTCTCCTTCCTTGACAGGTCTTTGCTGAACAGGAACATGCTCATTACCGTCATCAGCAGTTGGAAGACGCATGCAGCCGAAACCAAGGATGGATACATCGATATCGGTATGACCTAATTTTCTGTATTTCATGGCATCACCTTTCTACTTCTTCTCCCCTTGGAGAGAGGTTCACCCCCTCACCTAGCCTTTCGCCATCGGGGGGAGCGGAATTTTTGAGTTGTCGGATAGGCTCCTCGTCCCTTCTTGTGAAATCATTCCGGTTTTCTGTTGACTACCTACTTCATGATTAGAACAGGCTTCACGGCCCGTCCTGATCGTGAGTCTTCAAAGGCCCTGTTGATCTCAGAAAAATGATAGGTGGTGATCAATCTTCCATACGGAAACCGCCCTTCCCGGTTCAATGCAATCAGCTTCGGTAAAAAGGTATTGGGAATGGCGGACCCTTGAATAATGCCTCGCAACGTGGCCCCTCGGTTTAGAAGTCCCTGGGGTGTAAAAGGGAATTTCCGTCCGGCAATGGGGGTCGTCACAATACCACAAACACCGCCCATGCCCAGACAATGGATCGCATCGTGAAAGGCCTGTTCATTGGATGTTGTTTCAAGCGAGAATTGAACCCCTTTGGGGATAATTTCCCTAATCCGGGCCTTGGTATCATCTTCTTTTGTATTGATAACGTGAGTAGCGCCCAGGTCAAGGGCCAGATCAAGCCGATCCTCAATCATGTCTAGGGCGATCAGAGGAGAGGCGCCCACAAGATGGCCCGCCATAACGGCGCTGAGGCCAACCGCACCGGCGCCGAAGACGGCCAGTGCATCGCCTGCGCGGACCTTGAATGTGTTGATGACCGCGCCAGCCCCTGTTTGCACCCCGCAAGGAATGGCGGCCAACATATCAGGGGAATGCTCTCCCTCCAC
>JAFGGA010000217.1 GCA_016930835.1 Deltaproteobacteria bacterium | reverse complement strand
GGTTTGTGCAAATCCTTTAATAACAGGAAACCCAGGTGGTTTTTCAAGTATTTTTTATTCACTCATGCAAGATTGAGGTATTAATCTTAAGAATCTGGCGTCCTCATGTCATGCCGGACTTGATCCGGCATCGAGAAATCATATAACGATGATAATCTGGATCCCGGGCTTAGAGATCATATCATATCCTTATTTCGGGGCAGGAATCGAGAAGTCTCTTTCTGTAATCGATTAATGTCTAAAGGCCTCTCGTTCCACTCGAAATGACATAACGGCTAGTATTTTTTAAAACGATAACCTGTTCAAGAAGGAGGGATAGGATAATGGAAAGAAATCTCTTGGATCTTCATGATGATTATCATATTGGTTTATTGGACCGCCGGGAGTTTCTCAACCGATTGGCTTTGGTTGCCGGTGGTAACACGGCGGCTTATGCCTTAATCCCCTGGTTGGAAAATAACGATCTCTTTGCCGAAACCATTCCCAAAGATGATTCTCGGATCGCATCAAACGATATTCGATATCAAGGGGCATCAGGTGATCTGCGCGCCAGCCTGGTGTTGCCGAAAGGGGCAAAAAAGATCCCCGGGGTGGTTGTTATTCATGAAGCCTTTGGCCTTACCCCCCACATAAAGGATGTGGCCAGGCGTCTGGGTATGGAGGGATTCATGGCCATAGCGCCGGATGCGTTCACTTCCCTCGGTAAGTTGCCAAAGGATCTTCAAGAGGCACGCGCCATGATCCAGCAATTGGATAGTGAAAACACGATTCAGGATTATGTTGCCGCGGCAAAGTACCTGCAGACCCATCCCCGATCCAATGGCAATGTGGGCGTCGTGGGTTTTTGTTGGGGGGGCGGCATGGCAAACCAGGTTGCCGTCAAATGGCCTGATTTAAAGGCGGCCGTGCCTTTTTACGGCGGACAACCGGCAACTGAAGATGTCCCCGGGATCAAGGCGTCGCTGCTTTTACATTATGCTGGAGATGATGATCGTGTGAATGCCGGGATACCGACCTTTGAGGAGGCATTGAAAAAGGCCTCCATTGATTATACCCTCTATATGTATGAAGGTGCCCAGCATGGTTTCCACAATGATACATTGATGGAACGATATAACCAGGAGGCCGCCCGGCTCGCCTGGAAGCGAACGATTGATTTTTTCAAGAAGAAATTATCTCCCTAAACAGCATTTTTTGTATTTTTTCCCGCTGCCACATGGACAAGGATCATTGCGCCCGATCTTAGACCTGGCGATTGCCCCAACCGCGGGAGCGGCATGCTGCTCTTCACGGATCTGCCTTTGCCGTAGGGCGGCCAATTGTTGCACAAACGGCCGGCAATGATGGAAGAAACCTTTATACCCCGAGCACAGGTAGTTGAGCCCCTTTTCACCTTCCGGTGTTTGAATGAAGCGGTTTTTAGGGCACTCCCCATAACACATGGACAGGACATCACAAGTGCGGCAATAACGCGGTAATGTGGTCCACTTGTTTTGTCCGAAGGAGATCAATTCCGGGTCTTCCAGCAAATCAATGAGGGGCGTATCCTGGATATTTCCGAGCCTGTGCTGAGGGTCTACAAAATGATCGCATGAGTAGAAATCGCCGTTTTGTTCTAGAACCGGCACGTCACCGCATGTATTACGGAATATGCAGAGTTCATGTTCCTCGTCCAATGCGGTTTTGACCGCTTCTTCAAAAATCTGCACCTTGATCGTCCCGATGTCCTGATCCTTCCACTCGTCAAACACGGTACAGAGAAACTGGCCGAATGCCTCCGCAGGGACGGTTCCCGGTGACACACCGCTTTCCTCATCGGCTTCCGGTTCCACCAGGGGCAGAAATCCTATGTATCGGGCCTTGATCTCTTTAAAAAAGCCGTACACCTGACTGGGGTACTGCACGTTAAAGGCGTTTACCACGCATAGGATGTCCGGCGTTAATCCATGCTGCCGTAACAAATGATACCCGCGTAAGGCCTTTTGATGGGTGGGATCCCCTTGCTTGGTCAGACGGTATCGGTCGTGCATCTCTTGGGGGCCGTCCAGGCTGAGCCCTATGGAAAACCCATGTTTGATGAAAAAACGGCACCATTCTTCCGTCAACAAGGTCCCATTGGTCTGCACGCCATTTAGGACGCGTTTATCGGGTGGGCGGTATCGCTTCTGTATTTCCAAGATCTCCTGAAAATATTCAAGCCCCATCAGGGTGGGTTCGCCCCCGTGCCATGAGAACCGGATGGTTGAATCCGGTGACGCATGGATATGTTGTTTAATATACGCTTCCAGGATGTCACGGGGCATACGAGTGTTATGGCCGTCTGGATTGAGTCGTGACTTTTCCAGATAATAGCAATAAGAGCAGCCCAGGTTACAGGCGGCCCCGATGGGTTTAACAAAGATTTGAAATGAACGTGAGGCTTTTACCATTATTTTTTATTCAAAACCTGTTGTGTGCTGCTACGCTATTCAGAAGCTTGATTTCAAACAATCGTTAATCATTCTTCCTCAAACGCCTGGACTTGGTAGAGGGATACCTCAAGCTTTTCTTTTTTCCATGCATCTCCGGCCAGACCCGCTTTCAGACAAAGATGCGTCAGGAACTCCTTCTTGTCGGGAAGCTGATCCCACACCTGGGGAAGAAAAGTGGCCTGATAATAACCCTTTGAAATAATCACGCCATCCACATCGGGTCTTATTTGATTCAGGAGGTCGTTCGCGTCGGTATAGTGAAGTGGTTTGGGGTCGGTTAATACGCTGACCTCGATCTTGATGCTATCCCATTCCCTTTTTGAGAGGGGTGGAAACCGCGGGTCATGAAACGCTGCGTTAATGGCGTTCACCTGGACCCCTTCCAAAAGGGTCTCCTGGGGAACAATATGCCCGATACACCCCCGGAGATTTTTGTTGGTGGTCAGGGTGACAAATGTTCCCCGTCTTTCTGAAAATTTCGGGGACTGGACCGTCTCTTCCTTCTGTCCCGCCTTGTTAAACAGCCTTTGCTCAATGGTCTTTCGAGCCATTGAAAGCAGATAATGCCCCTCTTGCTCGGTTAATTGATCTGACATAATATCCTCCGTTGTCCCTTGTTTTGCCGTTTCCGCTGCTCCAAGGGCTGTAATAAACATTATCATTAAAGCAAATAAGACCATCCATAAACAAATGAGATGATAAGATGCTCCCCTCATCATTGGATGATCTATTTCCGCCAAATCATTTCCCCATGCATTGTGTTCTATTGCATTTCATCTTAATTGGTGTAACCTGCTCTTCCACCCGAGCCACGGCAAACTCCATGCAGACTTTCATGTCTTCTGCCTCAAGAAAACGGTAGTCCTCAAGTGTTTCTTCGGCTTTATCCCCACTGGCAAGGATATGAATAATATAATAAGCGGGAGATCCTCGTCCCTTTTATATAAGTCTGACCATGATGGATCCCAGGATCGATTGAAATACTTTTATAGATGATGATTCTCCTCCGGGAAAATAAAAAATTTACTCCCAATATTTTCCAAGAAAATATAACATATTGCCACCTTTTTTTATAAAAAATAGATGTTCGAGCAATTTACATGCATATTCATAGAGGTTGAAACAATGATCAAGATCAACCCAAATCCCTATCAAACCTGTACCCTCTGCCCTCGGCAGTGTAAAATCAATCGCCTGGAAGCTCCTTTCACCGGCTTGCTTGGCTTTTGTGGTGAGTCTGCTCAGCTCAGGATCGGGTACGTGGGCCCCCATTTTGGCGAAGAGCCTCCGATAACGGGTAAAAACGGCTCAGGAACCGTATTCCTGAGCGGTTGTTCTTTAAAATGCTGCTTTTGTCAGAATCATCAGATCTCACGAGAGGGTATGGGCGTCCTTATTGCGGATGAAGCGCTTTTTCACCGGATCAAGGAGATGATCCGCGCCCATCATGTCCACAACATCAATTTTGTGACGCCCGATCAATTTGTTCCCGATATTTTTAAGGTCATATCCCTTTTGCGACAAAGCGATCTCCATATTCCCATCGTCTTTAATACCTCAGGTTACCAGTCAATCAATATGCTAAAACAGGCTGAAGACTATGTGGACATCTATCTGCCGGACTTTAAATATTCGGATACAACTCTAGCCGCAAAATTCTCCAATTGCCCGGATTATCCCCAAACAGCCTTGAACGCGTTATCGGAGATGCTCCGACAAAAGGGCTTTCTGGATAGTTGCCGCGATGAAAAAGAGATCGCTACAGAAGGCGTATTGGTAAGGCATCTTATCCTTCCTGGTCACACGGAAAATTCCATCAATGCCCTAAGTACCCTCTTTATTGAGTTCGGAAAGGATCTCCCCATTAGCCTCATGTCGCAATATCATCCCGTGGGACACCAGGATGACGAGGGATTGAATCGCTCTCTTCTGGAAGAGGAATTCGTTCAGGTATACACCCATGTGCTGGATCTTGGGTTTGAAAATCTCTTTGTCCAGTTTTTGGATAAAAATGGCGAGCAACGGACCCCGTCTCCCTTTCTTCCGGATTTCAGGACAAAAAAGCCGTTTGGATCACGTGTATAATTATGGGATCTGGAGAAGACGATCCAAACAGGCCTCATTTTTCATCCTACTGGGTCTTGACAATTCATGAATTTTGTTTAGAGTCTATGTGCAAAAGTCTTATCCATTTTACAATCCTTCACATGAAAACGTTGATATCGACTCAGTCGATGAGAAAAGATTTAACGACGAAGATTAACAATCTCGTAAAAAGTCGTCACCACAGCGAAAGCCGGGGCCCACAGTATATGTAACTATTTGAAAAGACTGGATTCCGATCTCACCTGTCTGCCTGCGGACACGCACAGGCGGACCGGAGTGGCAAAAGTGGGTGTCTTTCGACCTTTTACGAGCCCATCAAAATTGGATAATTTAAGGAGGGTCTATTTATGAGGTATAAAAACAACAGTCGCTTTCCATTAACAACATTCCTATCTGTCCTGGTTTCTTTTCTGATTCTGTGCGGTTGGTCGGACGCATTCGGGGAAGATGCCGCAGCCAAAAAAGACCTGCCAGCCAGAAGTATCGCCATATCCGCCGAATACACGGGTATCATCATCAAGGCGGATGATGATATCAGCATGGATCTGACCGTTGCCAATAAGGGGAGGCAGGATGAAGATATTGATGTCTCCCTGACATCCGTACCAAAGGGTTGGGATGCCCGAATCAAAACCTACTCATTTGATGTAACCGGTATCCATGTGGCAAGCGACTCCAGCAAGAGTCTCACCCTCAAGGCCGAGCCCCAGGATGGTCTTAAACCGGGAACCTATATCTTTAGGGTTCTAGCCCAAACCCGGGACAAAAAACTATCATCATCCAGCCAGATTACGGTGACCACAACTCCAAAGGAAGAAGAAAAAAAGGTTGCTCGAGGGATTAATATTGTCACCTCCTATCCGGTACTCAAAGGCCCTACGGATGGGAAATTCGAATTTTCGCTGGAGGTGGAAAACAAGCTCGATAAAGAAACCATATTCAATCTCACCGCTCAAGGTCCCGAGAATTGGGATATCAACTTCAAGCCCGCTTATGAAGAAAAATACATATCCAGCATACGTTCCAAAGAAGGGCAAAGTCAAACCGTCGCCGTGGTGGTCAAACCATTTGCCTTGGCCGAGGCCGGGGAATATCCGATAAAGGTAAAGGTCAGCTCACCGGAGGCGGAAGCCGAAGCCGAACTTACTATCGTCCTAACCGGCACCTATAAACTGGATGCCGGTACAGCCAATGGCCTCCTTTCCATTAACGCACTGAAAGGGAAGCCTGCCAATCTTTCTATTTATGCCAAAAATACCGGTTCAGCCACCTTGGAGAATATCCAGTTACTTTCTTTTAAACCCGAAAACTGGAAGGTCGAATTCACCCCTGAAAATATCGAAACCATGGCTCCGGGTGATTTTAAGCAGGTTGAAGTCACCATCACACCGACGGATCAGGCCCTGGTAGGAGACTATTCCGTGGTTTTGAACGTGGACGCGGGCAAGGTCTCCAAGACATTGGAATTGAGGGTATCGGTCAGGGCCTCCACCGCATGGGCTTGGATCGGTATCGGTATCATCCTCCTGGTGGTGATAGGCCTGGTTGTTCTATTTATTCGTTTAGGAAGGCGTTAAGTATGGATAATCAAACCATCATCAAAACAAGCAACCTCTCACGCCGATATAACGGCCAAACCGCGGTGGATGATCTGAATTTTGAGGTCAAGGAAGGGGAAATATTTGGTTTCCTAGGTCCGAACGGCGCGGGCAAGACCACCACCCTTTTGATGCTGTTGGGACTCAGTCAACCATCCAGCGGCTCGGCCGTGGTTTGCGGCATGGACCCGATCCGGCAATCCAAAGAGGTCAAACGGCTGATCGGCTACCTCCCTGAAAATGTCGGCTTTTATGGTGATCTCAACGCCGTTCAGAGTCTGGAATACGTGGCCAATCTAAACGGTCTAAAAGGGGAGGTTGTTGCCCGAAAGACCGATAACTTATTGGATTTGGTGGGTCTAAAGCAGGATGCCAAGAAGAAGGTGGCCGCCTTCTCTCGGGGCATGAAGCAGCGCCTGGGGATCGCTGAGGTCTTGATCAAAGACCCGAAGGTCCTGTTTCTGGATGAACCTACCCTCGGGCTGGACCCGGATGGGGCGCTTCGGATCATTGATCTTATTGAATCACTTAACAAGGACCAAGGAATCACCGTGGTCCTCTCTTCGCACGACCTTCACCAGGTCCAAAGGATATCCCACCGTGTAGGTATCATGATCAACGGCAAGTTGGTGGCCGAAGGCTCCATCGACTCTCTGGCAAAGGAAAAATTCGGAGTCGGTGAAAAGGAATATTCCTTGGAAGAGATCTATATGAAATATTTCCGGGAGGGTTAATCATGCAAGGCCTGTATGCTATTTTTAAAAAGGAACTTCGCGATCATTTTACCAGTTACCGGTTCGTCATCCTTTTTGCCCTGATTGCCATGGTCAGTTTCATCAGCAGCTATATGGCCGGTATCCATATGAGAGAGAACCTGGAAGGCATGTCCGGCGTCAAATTCCCATTTCTGCTGCTCTTCAGTTCCACAGGCGCGCTTTTTTCCATGATCCAATTCGTGTCCTTTTTCGGTCCTTTGATCGGACTGGTACTGGGTTTTGATTCCATCAACCGGGAGCGGGCCCACGGCACCCTGATCAAACTCGTATCCCAACCCATTTATCGCGATGCCGTGATCAACGGCAAATTCCTTGCCGGCGTGGTGACCATCTCCATCATGCTGATATCCATTGTCTTGGTGATTTCAGGATTCGGCCTCGCGCTCGTCGGGGTCGTACCGGGCATTGAAGAGATCTGGCGAATAATCGTTTATCTTATCCTCAGCATCTTCTACATTTCGCTATGGCTCGGTGTATCCATCCTCTTTTCCATCTTTTTCAAGGGGATCGCCACCTCTGCCCTGGCCTCTGTAGCGCTCTGGATCTTCCTTTCATTCTTCGTGTCTCTGGGGGCCGATGTGCTTGCGAACACCATAGTCCCCATAGGGAATGCCAATGAGACCACACCTGAAGACGTGATCAAAAATTATCGGATCAAGGAAACAACCGCCCGCTTTTCACCAATGGTACTGTATTCAGAGGCCACCGCCACCATTATCGATCCCATGCAAAAGACCACGCGTACAAGTGACCTCATCAATCTCAGGATGAACCCGATGGAAGAGATGCTGTCGTCCCGCTTTGAAAATCCCCTCACACTGGGGCAAAGTCTTCTGGTGGTGTTCCCTCATACCACCGCCCTGATCGCCATTACCCTGATCTGCTTCGCCATTTCATACATGGTATTCATGGTGCAGGAGATTCGGACGTGATAAGGGTGGGTGATATGAGGATCTCATTGGGGCGTAATTAGGGGGACATACTCAACATTTACACATTATTCAAGAAAATATGTAAATATTGGTCGTCCCTCATGAAAAGAATCGCCTTTCCCCTACTCCCGTCCCTTCGAGTTCTCTGAGCAGAGCGGGCACCAGCACATGGTCCGGGCAGGCTCGTGTGTTGCCCGTGAAGACAATGCAAACCCGGCATCCCGGCCATGTCGATTCTTGCAAGGGGCGGGTGTTGATGAGATGGGCCATGGCATCCGCCACCGCGGAGCCCGAGCCAGCCAGAGGCTCACCCGGCGTGGGGAGGACCTCAGCCACCGTCCTGGCGCGAAGCAGCTCGAATTCCAGGTGGATCTTGCCGAAAGGCACGTGGTATGTGGAGCGTTTTATCCCCGGATGAATAGAGTAATCAAAACTCGGAGTCCCTGGCCACAGTCGGACTTCATTTACAACGGCATAAGGTACAAGGAAGGTCTCATCGTCGATCCTAAAGCCTTACGCCTTATGCCTTGCGCCTTTTGGCCCGCCAACCTGTCACGGCCGTAGTTTCTAAGGAGGCAGAAGCCTTCAGGCGACGGCGGCTACACCTTGGCTTAACGCTTGAGCTTTTCGGCCATCTCTTTGATCCGGGTCAAGCTTTGCTGCATCTCGCTCCAGCCGTACCACAAGGCGTAGTCGGGGTTAGCGTGGAAGGCTCCCTGAAAAGCCCGCATCCGGTATTCCATCCACATGCGCCACAGTTCCTGCTCCAGGCTTGTGGGAGCATCGTGAAAGGTCAGAAAATCCGGAAACGGGTGGGCATAGCTTTCCGGCTTTTTGAGAAACCCTTTTTCGTAAAGATCGGCAACGATGCTTATCGCTTCAGCAAGGAGAAGGTCTGTCTCTCGGATCATGTCGTCGCCCTTTTCCAGTTCCCCCTTGGCAAAATTGAGGGAGTGGCAGCGGTCACAGACTTTCTCCATCTTGATGCGCTCATCCACCCAGGCCTTCTCGGTCAGGCGAGCCAGGTCTGCGGCCTTCACAGTCTCGAGACGAGCCGTCGGTTGGCCAACCGGATCGAGAACCCCCAGTGCCTGAAGGATCGTCACGCGGGCTTGGGCCCACGCTTTGTCCTCGGGCATGGGAAGACGCACGGCAAGAAATCCCCACGCGGTTCTCACCTCGTGGTTTCCTTCCACCATATGGCAGGTCTGGCAGGTGGGGGCGGCCGCTGTTTCAGGCAGGACGCCCGTCTGCTTGAGCAAATAGCGCACACCGTGCTTTGAGCCGGAGTACATCTCCCACTGCGGATGGTCGAAACCCATGTGGCAGGTCTGGCAAGCCTGAGGCTGCAGGGCTTCTGCCAGGGAAAACGTATGCCGGGTGTGACAGACATCGCAGGAGGCATAGCCGAAGCCAGCACCGCTGTCTCTCAATTCTTTGATCTCCGCTTCGGTCTTAAGGCCGAGTCTGTGGCAACCCCCACAGCCCTTCATACCCTCCATCAGGGCTATGGGCTGCCAGTGCGCAGTGGGCATGGCTTTCATAGCACTCCATGCCAGGGCATGTTTGCCGGCCGCAAACTGATCCCCCTGCGCCTGGTGGCATGTGATGCATACATCCGGTTCCACAGGGAGCGCTTTTTCCACATCCTCCTCAGACATGTGGTGTTCGCCGTGGCACACGGAACAGGACACCTCATTTTGGGCGTGCTTGCTCCATTCCCAATCCGCCACGATTCCAGGGGTGACCGTCTTGTGGCAGGTGACGCAGTCTTTCACAAGTTTGGCCTCCGTAGGTTCCACAGGCCATTGCGCTTTCAGCCACTCCCTGTAGCCTCCCCTGAGAGCGTAAACATCACTGTACCCCATTTCCATCAATTTCAATGCCACACGGGCACTTGTCGATTCCATGGGTCAAGCTCAGTAGATCACGATTTTTGCGTCCTTGGGGTATTTGTGGACCCAGGATTCCACATTTGCCGGGTCTTCGTGGATTGCACCGGGAAGTTTCATCTCACTCATCCGCCACTGAGCCTCGGGACGAACGTCCAAAAGGACCAGACCGGGCTGCCCCAGGATCACTTTGAGTCCTTCTTGGGACATCCTTGGTACATCGGGATACGGTAAAGTCCCCTCCACGGCCCCCCTGGCCGGAGTGCCCCCGAGAACCACGAAAAACAAAGCCAGGCCGACCACTGAAGCGATCATTCCCCTCATAGCTGTCCTCCTCTTTCAAAGGTGATGAGAACCCGCTTTTTCGTGATTCAACTATAGGGATATGAGCCTTTTGTGTCAAGGCAATTGTGGCCACATGATATGGCATGAAAAGCTGACTGATAAATTTTGAAAGCTTTCACAAAAAAATATGACCCTCCGGCAAACATGCGTAGAGAAAAAAATTAGCAGAAAAAACCCGGGTCCGCCGGATTTTTTAAGATTATCAATCAAAGAGATGGTTTTATTCTTTTGCCGGGATAGCG
>JAFGGA010000216.1 GCA_016930835.1 Deltaproteobacteria bacterium | reverse complement strand
CAGAGGAAATTTGCGGCGAATTGTTTGGAAGATTGATAACTTAGATCAAATTAACACTTTTTCTGGAGTAGACAAACATCATAGGAGCTTATTATGTTCTTCCTTGAGCATAACCATAGATGAACCAAGGATCTGAAGGGCATCAATGCCGGATATTCGAGGTGGATCAGCCGCCCGCATCCGGGCCATTTCTTTTAACAACCGCTTGTTTTCGTTACCCACGGTTATGGCCTTGGCTAAGGATTTGTCTGAAATATCTTGTCCAGCCCACTTTTCCATCTCTTTCTTGAAAACGAGCATCCTCTCCCGATTGTAGATCTCACTGGTCAGGTAGGTGGTATGCGCGTTATCCAAGAAGAAAGGTGAAGGGAATTTTTGGGAGGGGTCATCCTGTTTTAATGCGGCCAAGATCGGATAAAGCTGATGAATGGATGCCCTGGCGTGGGGGATGACCAGATAATCCAGGAAATCGTATTGCCCGTCTAAAACCATATTGAGCATGGTTTTTACAAAATATTCAAAGGCAAGGGTTTGTTCAAATCGATCGGCCTTGTCCACATCACTGTTCGGGTCACCGCTGATCCGGTAAGGAAAGAATCCGGCCGCTAGAATAAATTCTTCCGGGACATTATCGCAAAAATACCCCACCACCTTACCGTCTTTTTCTTTCCATTCTTTGGCGGCCAGGTCCCGCTGCTGATAATATTTTTGAAATGTTTTGAATGTTGACATGTTTCTCCTAAATGATAGTGCTTTATATCCGCCCTAACATGGCTCTCTTTATGTAATCCGTGTTTTCAATTCTTGCACAAAACTTTTCACGGCCAAAGAGAGAAGGTGAGTTAGGCTACGGCGCAATTCCGCTTTGATACTCCGCAGCTTGCGGCGGGGAGCTTCATTTGTTTCAATTAGATAGATGATTGATTGCTTAAATCACTATGCCTTCCCTTTCACCAAATGGAGGTTCCGTATGGTGTAGGTGACCATACTAAAGGTCACGAAAAATGAAATGACATCCGTTACGGGAAATGAAAGCCAGACACCCTTGAGGCCAAAGAAACGCGGCAGGATCAAGACCATGGGGATAAGAAAAAAGACTTGCCGCGCCAGCGTGAGGAACAAGGCCGGCCGACCTTTACCAAGGGCCTGAAACAGGCTGATGGAGATATGCTGGTATCCCACCAGCGGGAGGCCCACCGCGAAGAACCTTAGCGCAGTCTTACCTATGGTGATCAGTTCCGGGTCACTGCTGAAGATCCGGAATATGAATTCGGAAAAAACAAAAAACATCAAAAAACCGATTAAGGCGATGACGGTGGTGCTTAGATTGGCCAAAAGCAGGCCTCTCCGAACTCGATCATGTTGTTTTGCCCCGTAGTTAAAGCCGATAATCGGTTGAGCCCCTTGGGAGATTCCAATTATGGGCATAAAAAAGAGACTCATCACACGAAACATAATCCCGAAGACGGCGATTGGGGTCTCACCTCCGATGCTGCGAAGGGTGTTGTTAAAAATGGCGGATGTCAGGCTCATGGCAACGGAACGGACAAACTCGGATGAACCCACGGCGAAGATTTCTCGGGCCATGTCCGGTCTAAAGCGCATATATTGCAGCCGAAGCAAGAGATCGCTCTTGCCGCTAAGGAAATATTTTATGAGAAAAAGGCATGAGACGGTTATGGATATAACTGTGGCGATGGCCGCCCCTTTTACGCCAAGACCCAGTACGACGATAAAAACAGGATCTAAAAGGATATTTAAGATACCACCGAGAAGCATGGTATTCATGGCCATTTTGGCATTGCCTTCGGCCCTGGCCGCTGAATTGGATGCCATGGAAAAGACGATCATAGGCGCGCCCATTAGAATAACGGATAAGTAATCCCTTGAATAAGGTAACAGGGCCTCATTGGCCCCGAATAGAATGAGCAAAGGATTTAGAACGATAAATCCGATTAAGAAGCAAATCAGGCCGCAACAGATGGAAAGGATAATGATATTCCCGAGAGCGAGCGATGCTCCTTCCTGATCGCCCTCACCCATACGTCGAGAAATAACCGAAGCGCCGCCGATTCCAATGGTGATACCGGTGGCTATGATGATCATCTGGATCGGAAAAACAATCGATATCCCGCCAATACCGAGAGTGCCTGCGAATCGGCCGATAAATATGGTGTCAACGATATTGTAAAAAGCATGGACCATCATCCCGATGATGGCTGGTGTAGATAGTTTCCAGAGAAGTCTGCCTATTTTTTCGCGTGCGAGCATGTCGCTTCTGGTATTGTATTTCATGAATCAAGTTCTACTCTTTCATTTATGTAATTCTTCTCCCAAATCGGTTGGAAGAAAATGGCTAAGGCGCCAAGGGTTCAAGGGTCTTTGTTCTAATCACCCCCTCCCCTCGCGGGAGGTGGTTTACTCCACCAGAACCCCGCGACTTACCGCCAGGAGATCACTTACCAACGTATCATAGTCCAGCTTTTTCCCTTGTTTTTTTTCACGTTCCTCGATTTTCTCTTTATGAAACGTCAATATGTCATTGGTAAAGGGGAGGTTCCCATGATTGAGGTATCGTATGGCCCCGCCTTTGTCTTTGATTCCCATAACCTTACACGGGCTTGTAGGGTTGGTGGCAAAGGGATTGTCCAATACACCCGCCTGGACCGCCCGGATCGTACCTACGACCACATCCCCGTCACCGAACTCCAGCACCTTATCCACGATGCACCGGACCTCCTGTTCCACCATTCGGGACTCGGCCTCCACATCATGCGGATCAACACTGATTTTTTGTGTCTTAAGAAGATTTTCCATAAACTTCGCGGTCCTGAATGTGTAGGCCGTATCTTCCTTCGTGGGGATCCCCTTTGCCTCGGCCACCGTCCGGATATCATTGGCCTGAGCGCCACACAAATGGGCCATCAGGGTATTCATGAAAACCACTGCAAATGCGGACCCCGGCTCCAATGGGTATTGCACCAATGAAAAACTGACGGACAGAAAATCCTCGATATCATGATACCCGAATCGGGCGTAATATTCTCGGGCAAGTTTACGAAGAACATCGGCCGTGGCCACATCCTGGGGCAAATGGCCATGGGTGGCGATATGATACCGAATATGCTTTACCCCCTGCTCTGCCATCATCAGTATCTGCACAAGGATAGCGGCCATGGGTAAGCTGGGAGGAACTCCCGCCCCATAAAGACCCTGGCAGGAGGCACAAAGGGGAACGCCGTGTTCTTCATAATAACCGATCAATCGGTGCACATATCGGTGGGTCGCGATCACGGTTTCCAATGCAACCTTGCTGTGATGGTGCCAAAAATCCATCAATGCGTCTTCCGCACCCGCGGTATGCCCGCCGGCATAACCGATTTCATCGATTAAGCGGGGGTCGGCCGCGCCGTAACGCATGGATATAGGCGATTGGACAGCCTCAATCACCCTTCTAAAACCCGTTACGCCGTGATTGACGATGGGAAATCCGTTGAGGGTTGATCTTCCTTTCTTCATGCTCTCGGCGATTCCCTTTTCCGCCTCCTGATAATGATTCTGTCTGGAAAAACTGTCCACGGTTGTGCCAAGGTAATTGGCCAGCCCTTCCTTTTCAATGTAGGTAAGCAGCTCAATCTGTTCTTCAACGGTGGCCTTGCCCATACCGGTAATGGCGTAAGATTCCCCTTGGGCTTTTGCTTGTCTTAATACCGGAACACATACCTTATGGGGAGGCAGGCTTTTATGAAACGCAATGGCTTCATCAAGATCTACCTCTTTCCCCGTTTTCCACTGGGCAAGTACTTCCTGCCTTTCCGTGAAAAATTCATCTTCACTGAGTTTCCTGTTTCTAAGGTCCATTTGATCCTCCTAAAGTTACGCTTACTTCTTCACCCCGCCCTCTCCCATGGTGGGGCGTGGGGGAGAGGGGAAGACCTCGCATGTGCAATGGCCTTCAACGTTCACATGAGATCTTCTTTCAGATCGGTAATAACCTTGCCCGGAGACGTGCCCGGCGGATAGATCCGGTTGAAGCCCCATGCCTTGAACTTTTTTTCCGTTTCCTCCCAGGGTGTTTCACCGATCTGGAGGTAACCCCCCAGATATAAAAGGATATCATTTAAGCCCGCTTCAATGCATCTGTCCCTCAACCCCGGGACCAAGGTTTCGGCATGGCCGCTTAAGGAAGAGACCAATATGGCGCCGGCGTTGACTTCTATGGCTGCTTCTACAAATTCCTTTTGAGACACCTGCGATCCCAAAGAAACGATCTTAAATCCGGCCTCTCCCAGCGCATATTCCAAGATCCGTATACCGACAATATGCACATCTTCGCCGATAACGCCCGTAACCAAGGTCCTCTTTGATGTCTTGTCTCTGTTCATGGCTTACCTCTTTTGATACATGTATGAAGGTTTATCATAAAAACTTCAGCATAAAAGGATGATAGCATTTTAGGTTTTGTTAAATCATCCGGTTGCGGTGGGATTTCCACGAACTCCTTCTCCTTGGGAAGGGGGATAGAGCCCCTGCCTCGTCCTGATAAAGCGGTGAAGGGGCCAAAATGAGCATTTTTTCTTTTTATGACCTTCCACTTATGGCAGGATAATCGATTCATGATAAAAAGAGCGAAGAAAAACCCATCACAATGGCGTAAGAATGCTCTGCCAAATATCCAACAATACAGGACATTCAGGGGCCGGCTTGACTCGTGTCTATAAAGATTGGGTTTGCCGAACCTTGACATGCAAGGTAATGCCGGTTTTATGAAAGATTAGAGTTTGAAACACGACATAAAATGACCACTCATATAAAGAAGGCGGGGTTTTAAAAAACCCCGATCCATTGACAGGCATTACCATAGCAAGATTTTTTTGGTAAAACCGAATATTTCCAGCCCGTTTATCTTGGGCTTCCGGCAACGGGAGCGGTGAGGATGTATAGATCTTGGAAATGGGTTTAACCGTTGAATTGTTTTTTTTGGCAACTCTAATGCAATTTCTTTGTTTAGTCAATCAAAAGAAGGTTTGGGTGCTGCATGAGTACTATGTTCCATAGATACCTCTTGAGGGGCGTTACTCTCAATAAGCGATCATCAAAGACCTCTCGTGCCTCCTTTGTCATTGACTCTCTTGAACATTTTTTCTATACATGGGTTGATCTGCGTACACACTCTGGCCCAGGATAAAATCCCGATGTCTTCAAAAGATTTATGGGGATTGAACGAACCAATACACTGTGTATTTGAACAGGGAGTACCGGAGTGATGGGATTCAGGAAAACCCAATCACCCCAGCACACCAATACTCTAATCAATTCAGTTATTTTCAAGAAAGGAAAGACCCATGAAGATCAGCGACATAAAAAACATCAGTATTATCGGTGCCGGCAATATGGGCCATCAAATCTCAACCCTCTGTGCCATCCACGGATACAAAACAACCTGTACCGACATCAGCCAAGAGATGCTGGACAAGGCCAATGCCTTTGTGGACAAATACCTGCCTGGACGGGTTGAAAAGGGGAAATTGAGTGAAGAGCAGGCCAGGCAAGCACGGGCAAACCTCAGGTTTACCCCTAGCCTGGAAGAGGCGGTCAAAGATGCCGACTACGTCATCGAGGCCGCCATCGAGGTATTGGATGTGAAGCGAAAATTGTTCGCGGATATGGACAAAATGGCCCCACCTCATGCCATACTGGCTACTAATAGCTCATACATTGTGAGTTCTCGCATCGCGGACGCCACCAAACGACCTGACAAGGTGTGTAACATGCATTTTTTCAATCCCGCCCTGGTGATGAAATTGGTGGAGGTGGTTCAAGGTCCCCATGTATCCGATGAAACCACGGCTATTACGATGAACCTATGTGAAAAGCTTGATAAGGTGCCCGTTCATATCAAGAAGGAAGTGGACGGTTTCCTCCTGAACCGTATATTCAAGGCCATCAGCAAAGAGGCCCTTTGGCTGCTGGATATGGGTGTTGCCTCGATGGAAGATATAGACAATGCGTGCGTGTTCGGCGCAGGCCATCCCATGGGTCCGTTCCGCCTAATGGACCTGACGGGCATTGATCTGGCCTATATCGCGGAAACAGAGGCCTTTAAAAAATCCGGCGACCGGTCAGACCTGCCCTCTCCCAGTGTGGTGGCGCATTATGTCAAAGGGGAATATGGGCAGAAAACCGGCAAAGGCTGGTATGACTATAGCGAAAAACAATAAAATCTTGGAAAAAACAAAAGGAATGCATCGACAATGGATATCCAAAAAGATACTTGGCTTTGGGTAGTGGTGCAAGACACGGGCGGTAGTGAGATGTTCCTGGGGCAGCATGATGAAAGGAACAATGAATCCTTCATCCCGGTATTTCTTGAAAAAGGAGACGCTCAAATCGGCCTCGAACAACTTGTTCGTGAAAAGGATAAAAAATATGAAGTTCAGGCCATTCAATATGGTCTGTTGGCCCAATATGCCTTTGAAAAAGGATTCATGGTTTTTATCTTGAATGCCGCCGGAGAGGTGCTCTATAAATTAGAAAACCCGGCGGTGCATTGGGAATCCATTTGACAATCCTGAAACAGTGTTCATCCATTCATCCCCCCCCTCCCCTTGCGGGAGGGGGCTTCGGCGTGTGAGTTCACCCGAACGGCTAGGGGAAGGGAATTCCGGCCATTTCTGGACGGATATTACATTGAAAAACAAGGAGGCTCATCATGATTGAGCTCGACTTCAATGAAAAAAAGTGCCTGGCTTGTAAAACCCATGACTGCCTGACGAAATGCCAGTATCTGGATTTGGACAAGGACGCGGCCGGCATGGAAATGCAGAAAATAATCAAGGGTGAAGATTCCCATGTCTTGCATGATTGCGTGACTTGTTATGCGTGTGAAGAATATTGCCCCATGGGAAACCACCCCTTTTACCTGATTGTCAGCAGGCAGGAGGCGCTAGGCATCACCCCTTTACCGGAGCCTCTGATCAAACGCGGTGTTCAAATGGGTATCCCTTTTAGAGGAGATCCGGAAATAGAAGAGGTCCAAGGCCCCGTACTCAATATGGGGGCATTCAGTGACCTGACCCATCTGATCCAGGGAAAGCTCTTTGAAGGGTTAACCCTGATATCCACTGATCCCCGTAAGATGTTTCATTATTTCTGTCAACTCATGTACCTGCATTATGGTAGAATCTCGGTTATTAACGAGCGGCTGGGGAAAATCATTCAAACCTTTGCCTTCCATAACGTCAACCAAGTCATCCATTTCCATGATGAATGTTACGGCGCCTATACCTCCTATGCACCCGCCTTTGGTATCCATGTGCCGTTTCAATCCGTCCACTTTTTCGAGTATTTGTATCATCGATTAACGACGTTAAAAAACGATATCCAACCCCTGAATTTCAAAGTCGCTTATCAACGGCCGTGCTCCTCCCGGCTATCATCGGATAAATATGCATTTGTGGATAAGATCTTTGAACTGATCGGGGTTGAACATGTGGAGCGGAAGTATAAGCACGAAAACGCCTTATGTTGCGGCGGTTCCATCCTGGGGCAGAAACGTGCGGGCAGCCGGGCACTCGCCATGGAACTGCAAAGGAAAAATATCCAAGACATGAAGCAGGCAGGGGCGGAGTTCTGCGTTTTTAATTGCCCGGCCTGTATGCTCACCATGGGCAAACCGGTCGCGGAAAATCAGATTCAACCCATATTTATGAGTGATCTTTGCAGAATGGCCGTCGGCGAAAAGATTACGTAATGGAGGGAACCCTATGGATCCTATTTATCGTGCATTGGCGGAAATCGTCGGAGAAGAATATGTATCCGATCAACCTGAAGAACTGTTCACCTATTCCAAGGATCTGGGCACCTCGGAACCGATTCAGCCCGATTACGTGGCTGCGCCGAAAACGGCCGAACAGGTCAGCCGAATCGTCCGGATGGCCAATCAAAAAAAGGTCCCAGTGGTACCCCTGGGGGGCGGCATCTCATTGGCCGGACTTGCGTTGCCTCTGCGGGGCGGCATTACCCTGGACCTCAAACGCATGGATGGCATCATTGAACTCAACGAGAAGTCCAGATATATCGTGGTAGAGGCCGGCATATCTCATGGTAAGTTGACATCCTACCTTCACCGGCACGCCCCCCATCTCATGCATTCGGAGCCGGGCGCCCCACCGGCGGCTACTATCGGTGGAAATGTGGTGATTCACGGCCAGGGCGATCTGGCCCATCCCTATGGATTTAATTCCGATATGATCAACGGCATGGAGGTGGTCCTGCCCACCGGCGAGATATGTAGATTCGGCTCCTGTGCCATCGGTTCCGGTTGGTATACGTTGCATCCATTGCCGGATCTGGGTTTGTTTTTGGGTTGGAGCGGCAGCACCGGGATCTTGACCAAGATCTCTCTAAGGTTATTCCCGTGCAAAAAGATACGGGAGATGGATATTTTTGTGGTTGAGGATGAAGAACTGGTGCCCGATATCCTGTATGAACTCACCCACGCGGGCATGGCCGAAGACCTGGTGGCCTGGAGTCAGGAAATTCCCCCTTACGGCAACAGGCTGCATCATATCAATATCAATATCACGGGTGATTCCCGGGAGGAAATGGAATTTAAACGGCATTTGATGTTTGATATCCGGTTGGCCAGATACATTCAAGACGGCGTGGGCGGGATTGCCGCGGTTTCACAAGATATCGAGAGGCCGCAGATCAGCAAATCCGCGGATTGGAAAAAAGGGGGCGGATTTGAATATGTGGGCTCGATCATGCCGGTTTCGGCCTACCCGGAATGTTACCGTCGCGGGATGGAGATCTCCATCAGACACCATATCCCCTATACGATTTTGGGAAGGGTCATTGGAAGCGCTCACGGCATGATGTTCTCTTATTCGTATGCGTTTAACCGAGCCGACCCAGAGACGGTGCGACAGGCCCGTGAGGCCCTGCATGAGACGGATCATATGGTCTTGGAGATAGGCGGCACCATCTGGAAGCCAGCGGTCTATGGCCAGCAGCTCGTTATGGAACGGATGGACCCCAATACACTGCAACTCATGAAAAAGGTCAAAACACTGCTGGATCCCAATAATATTATGAATCCGGGTAACTGGGAGGTAAATTGATGTCACTCGCTGAATATAAATATCAGGATATCATCCACCGTTGCTTCCGTTGCGGGTATTGTAAATTTCCAACCGATTGGGATGACGTCACCAATTGTCCCGCATACGCCCGTTACCGCCTGGAGAGCTATTCAACGGGAGGAAGGCTCTGGCTCATACGGGCCTGGCTCACCGGCGAGATACAGTGGTCGCAGCACTTGGCAGAGATTGTCTATTCCTGCGCGGCCTGTAAAAACTGCGTGGAAAAATGTCCGCTATCATTTCATAATGATATCGTCAATATGATCATTGCCGCGAAAAATGAAATGGTCGAGTTGGGCCTGCTCCCCGCGCCGGTAAAAAAATTCCTGCAGAATATCCAATTACACGGCAACCCCTATGGCCTGCCCGCCAAACGGAGAAAAGCGTGGATGGATGGACTGAACATCGAATCTTACCATGGACAGGAATACCTATATTATGTCGGGTGTGAAGGTGCTTACGACACTCGCGCACAGCTTGCCGCCAGGGCCGTTGCGACATTATTGCTTAAAACGGGAATATCATTTGGAGCATTGGGTAATGATGAAGCCTGCGACGGTAATGAGGTGGAGATGCTCGGGGAAGATGGTCTGGTGGAACTCGTTGCGGAGAAAAACATCAAAAACTTTCAAAAACTTGGAATAAAGAAGATCATCACTCTCTCACCACATGCCTATAATGCCTTTAAAAATATCTATCCCAGGTTCGGCGGAGAATTTAAGGTTTTTCATTACACACAAGTCCTCCAAGATCTTTTAGATCGCATTAAACAGGATGGGCAATCGGCGCAAGGAGCCAAGGTCACGTATCACGACCCTTGCTTTCTGGGCCGGTGGAATTCGGAATATGAGGCCCCCAGAACGCTTTTAAAGGCCACGGGATTTCAATTGATTGAAATGCCTCGTAATAAAAGAGGGGCATTATGCTGTGGAGGTGGCGGAGGTAATTTTGTTACGGATTTCTTGGGTGGAAGTGAAGAGAGCCCTGCCCGGATCAGGGTCAGGGAGGCACACGCGACCGGTGCCACTATCTTGGCCGTGGCATGCCCCAATTGTTTGACCATGCTTGAGGACGCCGTCAAGGTGGAAGGGCTGGAGGAGGAGCTAATGGTAAAGGATATTGCAGAGATACTTATTGAATCGAAACAGTAAAACCGTATTCTTATGAAAACCCAGTAATTTCCGGTTAGGACCTTGCAATCATAGCTATTCACAGTTTCGTAATAGAATTGACAGGGTGCTTGCCCGAAAATTCATGATATCTGGCCCCCGGCGCCGGAGTGACGGATGATGAGGAAATGTTTTTTGTCATTCCGGACTTGATCCGGAATCCTGCAATTTGTGTTTGTACTATTTTGAGACCCTTTATAACATGATCTTAAATGATCCAGATGAAATTGATTCAAAAAATTCTATGCTTCCCCTCTAAGTCATTCATCAGACTTTCGTGTTGGTTCTGTTTGATAATCGTATTCCTTTCTCCGGCGCTTGTTTTCGGCAGTCCTAAGATCGTCATTATTGAATTCCATGGTCTCAAACAGGGCATTATCCACGACTACTTGGATCAATTGCCCAATTTTCGAAAGCTCATCTACGGTTCAGACAAGAATCAACCATTTATCTATTTTCCCAATGTATGGACAACCATCTCTGCCGCATCGATGCCCACCATCGCGGCCATGTACACCGGTCTCTATCCCCAAAGAACCGGTGTCGTCTCCACGATCTGGTTTGATCGAACTACCCAAAAGGGAATAACCATGCGTTCGGTATTTCAGGAGCGCATCAACAAAATGCTTGAGGCCAACCACGTGAAGACCTTGTTTCAATATGCTGAAGAGGCCGGCAAGCGTACCATGACCACCATGCTGATAGTGAATAACGGGGCTGAGTGGAAGATCAACTCAAGTCTTTTTTTTTGGGGCAATTCCTCTGCCCTTGGATTTTTACATAATGGGTATTTTTTCCCTTATAAATCTTATACGGATCCCAAGACCATCAGCGCATTTTTAAACGGACATATCTGCTATTATGATCAAAGTCTGGCAGGTATCTATCAGAACGAGCATACATTACCGGATATTATGGTACTGCAATTATTGGGCACGGACTTGTTCTCCCATTTTCCGGATCCTACATTGGCGGAGGCTGATGCACCCATTGAAGAAATCCAGTTTTACTACACCCGGACCATTTTAGACCCTCAAATAGGACGTATCATTGATTTTTTTCAATCCACGGATTTTCAAGATGATATTATTTACATCCTGCTGTCTCAACAAGGGTCGCTCAAAATTCAAAAGCATATCCCTGATCATATCCTTCACCAAATATTATCAACAGCCTATGCCTTGCCATCCGACACCATCAGTAATGCACAGGCTGAGGCGGTCATCATGCTGGGTGCCTGTACCAAGGAGGTATATTTAAAAAACCGTGAAAGCAATAATTGGTCGGATCCCCCTCGTCTGCTTGAAGATGTTCAGCCGGCCGTGGATCTTATTCTGGATAATGACTCTGTTCGAGAGAGCTTGAACTCCCTTGTGATTCGTCAATATCCGGATGAACGCCATGGTGGTCTTGACGAAAACGAGCAATATTGGTCCTTGGCTTGGGAGACATATCTAAAGGGAAAACGCGATGGGGAATCATTTTTCCGATCCCTTCGACCTCTAAGTGACATGGCTCAACGCTTTGAACTGGGGGAGTTCGTGGTGACGGGCCTGAATCGTCAGTATACACGGGAAACAGCGCCGGATATCAAACTGATCAATAAAAAAGGCCATTATTTTGAAAAAAACAAGAACAAATATGGGCATCACGGGAGCTATTATCCTGAAGACCTGAGGGTGTTTTTTTGGCTGACAGGTCCGGGCATGAAATCCTTTTCCAAAGGGCAGCATGTTCAAACATCCACGCAATCAACCTTGGACCTGGTACCCATGGTCTGCCATTTGCTTGGCATTCCCATCCCGGAGGGATTGGACGGGGTTGATCCGTTAGATAATATGGATCTTGAAATCTGTGATGTTGATATGCCTTCACAATAAGCAATAGGGCTTTCTTTTCTTTATTTTTATCCGTATTATATACGGCAAACATGTCAAAGATTTGACAAAACACCCGCTCCGGCGGCACCACATGGCCCGCCGTCATTCCTTCCTTTCCAGTCTTAAAAAAAGCCCTCCAACGCCGCTCCGATAGCCTCGCGCCAAAGAGGTGACAAAAAAAGGCCATTTGATAAGCCGCAATCATGTCGTCATTTTCCCGACTCGAAAAACAGATTAAAGTGTCAGTATTGGAAGACAAAACATCTTGATTCAAGGGATACGTATACGCCGACCGTTCTTCCCGGGGAAGGAGATCAGTGAGATGAATTTTTGATTTAAGTTTAACCGCTTTGTTGTCGATAAAAATACGGCATCAGCCAAAGACCACCATAACCACCCTTATTCCACCATCTAATCGAACAGGAGGCATCATGGCAGGACAAATCAAACAGATGATTGATAATATCATTGAAACGCGGTCAAAGGGGAATGAGACCATTGCTGCTACAACCCGGACTAAATTGATACTTAAGGGCGTTAATCCGGACAAATTTTCAGCAAAATCCGAAGATGATCCCCTTATCCTGGATAAACTGAAACAGATCATCAAAGAGATGGGGATTACCATTCATTAATGGATAAGATCTAAATTTCATAAAAAGGAGATATCGACATGACGATCAAAACAGCATACTCACGAAAAGACACAATCGATGAATTATGCGCTGAGTTATATAGCGGTTTGAACAAGAACTCTCAAGCCGTTATCTATTTCGGTTCTACAAAATTTGACCCAAAAGATCTGGCAAAAGGAATGGAAAAGACCTTTCAGGGCGCTTGCGTATTTGGTTGTACCACCGCCGGTGAGATTGTGTCGGGCAAAATGCTCAAACAATCCGTGGTTGCCATGAGCCTGCCGTCTGACGTGGTTGAGGACATCTCCGTTCAGGTTGTCGAGAATATAACGGAAGAGAATCAGGTTCCTAAGGCCTTTCAGGCGTTTCAGAAGCATTATGGAAAGCCCGTAAAGGATCTCGATATTGAAAGGTATGTGGGAATAATCCTGGTGGATGGTTTGAGGGGGGCGGAAGAAAAATTAATGGAAAAAATCGGGGATCTAACCGATTTGACCTTTATCGGGGCATCCGCGGGGGATGACCTCGCCTTTAAACAGACATACGTCTTTGCGAACGGAAAGGCATATACCAACGCGGCCGTTCTGGCGCTCATGAGATTGAAAAAGGGATTTGATATCATTAAAACTCAGAGTTTTTGTTCAACCGGAAAAAAGCTCGTGGCCACGCAGGTGGATGAAGCGACAAGGACCGTCCTGGCTTTCAACAATCAGCCCGCGGCGCAAGCTTACGCGGAGGCACTCGGTATCCCCGCGGGTGAAGCGGCGAACCATTTCATGCACGCTCCGGTAGGATTAATGGATGGTGATGAGCCCTATGTAAGAAGCCCCCAACAGGTGCAGGGCGAAAAGATTGTTTTTTATTGCAAGATCAATCAAGGCATGGAGCTCGATCTACTTGAATCCACCGATATCATCGCTGATACGGAAAAGGCCTTAAAGAGTAAATTAAAGGAACTGGGCGGTATGTCCGGCATCATCAATTTCCACTGTATATTGCGTACCCTGGAATTGGAGAGCAAAGGGATCACTGAACCATACGGCAAGATCTTTACGGATATTCCCACCATCGGGTTCAGCACCTATGGCGAGGAATACATCGGGCATATCAACCAGACCTCGACGATCCTGGTATTTAAATAAGGTGTGTCCCTCGTTTAGATGAATAAAATTGATTTTACGATTTGATCTGATCTAAAAATATTGTAACCATTTTCATCTTTTCTAAATCCAAACGATTGGATTCCGCGATCAAGTCGCGGAATGACCGTGCAAAAACCAGAGGTGATCATT
>JAFGGA010000215.1 GCA_016930835.1 Deltaproteobacteria bacterium | reverse complement strand
GCCAAGTTTTTCAAAAATCTAAAATAATACAAATATATCTATTTTGGACGTTAATGACCACAATTCACAATTGACAATGAATCAACCAACTCTTATATAATGTAAGATAATACTATTAGAGACTTTGAAATAGACTTGATGGTTAATCACATAAACACTTTTGCAAAAGGGAGGTCGGCCATGGAAAAGAAGATACTTATAGCGTTTGACGATTCCGAGAATTCTATGAAAGCGGTTGAAGTGGTGGGCGATACATTTACCAAAGACCATAAAATAACCATACTCAGCATTATCCCTGATACAGTGGCTGTGTGCAATATGTACAGCCCCGAGCTTACGCCCCATTTCATGACCCAGCAAGATCTCTTCTGTGCCATGGAAGAAAAAAATAAATCCCTGCTAAAAGACGCCCAAGAAAAGGCTAAAAAGGTTTTGCTTGCTAAAGGATTTTCCGAAGAGGACATCACACAAATAATAAAAACCACTCAAAGAGGCATCGCAAGAGATATTATCCATGAGGCCCAATCAGGTTATGATGTCATTGCCTTGGGTAGGCGGGGGATCTCCGGTATCAAAGAGTTCTTTCTGGGCAGTGTTTCCAGCAAAGTGGTCAGCATGTCAAAAGGTGTATCCATATTAGTGGTGGAATAATCCGTTTACCGAAATGAAGCTTCATCCTGAATGAAGCGTTTTTTATACAGCGGCCAAGTTAGAAAGAAAAAAATGCTGCGAAAAATCGTTGTTGGTCCTTTTCAAACCAATTGCTACATTTTAGGCCATGACGCATCCAAAGAAGGCATTATTATTGATCCGGGAGATGAGGTATTTAAAATTGTCAAAGAGATATCAAAACTCGGATTGCGGATCAGTCATATACTCATTACCCATGGACACATGGATCATGTGGGTGGGGTAAAAGAGGTAAAACAAATCACAAAAGCCCCTGTTTATATCCATGCCAGTGACGCCGGCGCACTGGACATCCGTCCCGACGGCCATTTGTATGAAGGCCAGCGTCTAACCGTCGGGACGTATGATATCCATGTCATCCATACACCCGGTCATTCGCCCGGGGGGGTGTGCCTTCATGCACCTGGGGCGGTCTTTACCGGAGACACCCTTTTCGCGGGGTCCATAGGGCGGACTGATTTCCCGGGTGGAGACCATCACCGCCTCGTACAGGGTGTGGTCAAAAAAATCTTCCCTTTAGGAGATGAATTGAGGGTATATCCCGGCCACGGACCTGCTTCCACCATTGGTCGTGAACGCATGACCAATCCATTCCTTCGTTAAGGATATTTCGGTTTGACAGAAGGGCACATAGGTTCTAGGATATCCGACAAATGGTTTTCCGCAAAAATCAAGATCACTCTATCAAAGCATATCTGATTACCTATCATTTTCAATCCCTTCAATAAGGATAAAAGTCAGGTCCCTGCTCAGGAGAAAGATATATGGAGAATAGATCTCATAACGTTCTGATCATAGGAGGCGGTGTAGCGGGAATGACCGCCGCGAAGGTCCTGGACGGATTCGGTGTTCATGTCCATCTCATTGAAAAAACGGATCATCTCGGCGGCAAAGCCCTTGACTGGGCCTGCATGGCCACCGACACGTGTCAGTATTGTAGCGCTTGTTTATGCGCCGAATTGGTCAACCAAATGAAACTGCTTGATAACGCTAAGGTTTATCTCGACTCTGCCGTGACAGGTTTTAAACCGATTGATTCCGGTTACCAGGTGACCATCCAAAACAAGAGACAAACCGTTATTCACGTACAAGCCGTGTTAATTGCCACCGGTCTAAAAATATTCGATCCATCCGAGGTTGATTTTTATGAATACAATCATGCCGGGGTTATGACAACCGCCGAGCTGAACGAGATATTTAAGGAGGAGAGGCTCAAGGATATCTTGCCGGAAACAGGATCCCCCCGTATCGCCTTTATTCAATGCGTGGGATCAAGAAATCGTGAATTAGGCCTGGATTATTGTTCACAAGTTTGTTGTAAGGTAGCGATCAGGCAGGCGACCAAAGTCCTGCATCAAATCCCGAACGCCTCCATTACCTTTTTTCACATCGACCTTCAGAATTTCGGTAAGATATTCCGAACCCAGGTCGGTAATATAGACCATCGGATCAAAATGGTGCAAGGTATCCCAGCGAGGATTTTACCGTCCACTGATCAAGAAGGCCTGGCCGTTATCCAGGAAGATCCGGAAAACAAAAAAAGGACGGCCTTACATTTTGATAAGATCATCCTCGCCGTGGGAATGAGAGCGGATCACGATAATCTAAGGCTCTTCAAAGACATGGAGCTGCCTGTCGATGAATGGGGATTTTTAATGGCGGAAAATTCTTCAGTGGGAAAAGGCATCTATGCCATTGGAACCGTAACCGGTCCCACGGATATCCTAACGTCTTGCGAACAAGGGAAAAAGGCTGCTTTGAATATCATCAAGGGACTGGACATGGAACCTCCCGAGCCCAAAAAATACACTATCGCCGTTATAGGTGGCGGACGCGATGGGTACAAAACGGCCGCGGCCATGGTTCAGGAAGGTTATTCGGTGGTACTATTAGATGAGGACAACCACGACGCTCCGGATCACGAAGGTATCACGACCTTCCGAAAAAGCAGACTCACAGGGGTTTCCGGTGTTTTCGGGGACTTTCATATATCCGCAAAGAACGAGGGGCATAAATGGGATGCGGATGTGTCCGCTATGATTATTGCATCCGGTTCCCGTAAAAAACCCCTATCAAGAGATGGATTCGAGCCTTTTGAAAATAGCGTGATGACCTTTTCGGATTTTGTTCAAAAATACCCCAACAACCATGACCAAATACCCGCAAATATCACCTTCCTGCTGGACCACGAGGCCCCGGAATGGAAAGCAAACGCCGGAGAGGTTTTGAGCAAAGCAATGACGCTCCAGAAACAGGGAAAATACGTAACCATCATTATGAAAAAAATGTTGGTAAACGGTCTGAACGGCCAGCGGAAATATGATCAGGCAAGGAAGGCGGGTATTCAATTCCTGCGGGCCGCGTCATCACCGCGAATAACCGCCGGTAAAGGGAAAGGCACGATCAATATTCAGATAAAAGAGACCACCCTTCCCCCTGAAATCACCCTGGATATACCATGTGACCTGCTTGTTGTACCGGAGATGATTCAACCGTCTCCTGAAAACAAACGGCTCGCGGGTATTCTGGGACAGATGATTGATGAAGAAGGGTTCCTCCAATCACCTAATACCAGGCACCGTTTAACCGGTAGTCCAAGACGAGGAGTCTTTTTTACCGGATCATGCCATGACGAAACAGACGACCAGGACCTGGATCTGGAAATCGATTCCATCAAAGCCTCGTTGAGATCTCTCTTCTCAGGCCATATTCAGGCGGATAATCCGGCTACTATTCATGAAGCGAAATGCGCCAGGTGCCTGACCTGCCTGAGGGCTTGCCCGCATGGCGCCATTATCCTAAGGGGACAATTTCAACCCATCATTGTCGAGGAGGCATGCTTCGGTTGTGGTGTTTGTGTGTCCGCATGCCCTTCGAATGCTATTTCACAACAGGATGAGAAAAAAGGTATAAACTCAGATCATCCTATGTCCAAAGTGGTCGTTTTTGCTTGTGAACGCTCAGCCTACCTGGCCGAAATGTCCATTAAGGGAGAAAAAGCCGGTTACAAGGAAGACGTTCAAGTGATTCCGGTAAGATGCGCCAGCAGCCTTGATATCAGGAGCATATTAGATCCTTTTTTAAAAGGGGCGGAGAAGGTGCTGGTCGCGGCTTGCCACGAAGGGAACTGCCGTTCAATGGTCGGGACAAGGCTTGCGGATACCAGAATCAAACTGGCCCGACGGAACACGGGAATCACTGAATCTGAACTGGCTTTTCGCACGATCGCGGCCAATGAACCTGAAAAGATGTTCCAGCTCATTCACCTGGCAAAATCCGGAAAAGCCGGGTAGTAGGAATCACCGTTCCTGAGAACTCGCTTTTCAATTTACACCGGAGAAATTTATACCGCTAAGCGGGTTATGAAGGTTAGGACTGTAAAAGGAGAATACAAATGAGTCATACTTCTCTTGTTTTTAACTCGCCGTTTTTCGACACTCTTAATCAAAAGGAAAGGGATGATAATATAGCCGAATGCCTCACCTGTGGAATCTGTGTCTCGCGTTGCACCTGGTATGACGGGGAGGGCGGACCCAATCCCCGCCAGATGGTCCGAATGGCCCAGCTAGGTCTCGACGATCTTCTCGCACAAAATCCCATGATATGGGATTGCATGGTGTGCAATCACTGCACTGAGGCCTGCCCCATGGGAATAACCATGGGAGAAGTGATCCGAAAGGCCCGTTCCCTGAAAATGGCGGAAGATCTCATCCCCCAAGATATACGGGACGGGATAAAGAGGAGGCTGGAGACAGGCGATGTAAACGGTTTCACGAAGACGGACTTTATTGAAACCATCGATTGGTTGAATGAAGAAATAAAAGACGAAAATGATGACCCGAAAGCCCTGATCCCCTATGATCAACAGGGGGCCCGCTATCTTTATCTGCCCAATCCCAGAGAGTTGGGCATGAATGTCATGCATCTCACTGCCATGGCGAGACTCTTTTACGCGTTTGGGGAGCCATGGACCATGTCCAGTCGTCACACCGATGTGACCAATTGGGGCTACTTTATCGGCGACGATGATATAACCAGAACCATGGCCCTCCAGGTGGTTGAGGCCGCCGAGGATCTTGGCATCAAAACACTGGTTCTGTCTGAATGCGGACACGCTTTTGTGGTTTTAAGAAAACTCCTTCATGAATTGATAGGCCGTAAACCAGGATTTAATGTCATGAGCATCGTGGAGCTGACCCTGGAGATGGCGGAAAAGGGTGCCATCAAACTCAATCGGGAAACCCACCCCTATCCCATTATCTATCATGATCCATGTAATCTGGGTCGCAAATCAGGCGTGTTCGAGGTCCCCAGGAGACTCTTATCAATGGTCTGCAGGGAAGTTGTCGAACTCCATCCAAACCGGCAGAATGCCGTCTGCTGCGGTGGAGGCGGCGGTCTTCTTCAGGATAGCACCAGTTTGAAAAAACGTATGATCTCAGGGAAGGCCAAGGCGGATCAGATTCGTGTTGCGGGGGCTAAACATGTGGCAACCGCTTGCCTTTCATGTCACAGGCAACTAACAGAACTATCCAAGGAATATAAGCTTGAGGTCAAGGTGGATACGGTTGCGGCATTGGCTGAGGAGGCGCTATAACTCCTCTAATAAAAAAGGCCCGAACCACGAGGGTTAGGACCTTTTTAATTGAATACTGTAAATCTGTTCTAAAGCCCTAATTCCGCCAGATCAGGGCCGAGGTAGGCGCGTTCATTCTCTCCCAGGATCCCGAGCGAAAGACAGATCAAGGTCCATAGATGGACGGTGTAATATCCGCCATCAAAATGGTCATTCAGGTCGTGAATCTGGCTGTGGCAGTTATGACAGGGGGCTATGCAGTAGGTAGCGCCCGTATTCTTTATCTGGTTGAATTTTATCTGCCCATAATGATGTCGTGCTTCAGTATATCCTGACTGGAGGTATCCACCGCCCCCACCGCAGCAATAGTTGTTGGACTTGTTGGGGGTCATATCAATAAAATTTTCTTCTCCCACCACCGCCTTGACAACGAAACGAAGTTCATCGGCTACAGGATCACCAAAGGATTTTCGAACCAACTGGCAGGGATCTTGTACGGTAAATTTCACCTTAAGGTCTTTGTTCCAGTCGGAATTGACCTTTAGCTTGCCTTCCCTGATCCATTGGGCATAAAGCTGGATAATACTCTTGATTTCAAAATTGTAAGGAATGTTGAATTTTTTCAGTCCGGCCCGGACTGCGTACATTTCATGGCCTCATTCGGTATTGAGCCAGACCTTGCACCCCAGATCCTCCACGGCCTTGGCCTTGACCCTCACAATATGTTCCCAGGCTTCCAGATCCTGAGCAAACATGCAGTAATTCTCCGCTCCCCAGCCCTTTGTACCGTATGTCCAATCGGCGCCAGCCAGATGAAGGATCTTCCATAAGGGAACCATTTCATCGGGCTCGGTTACGGGCTCTCTGGAATTCTGGTTGAGATAATAGTAGGCCCCCTCTTTATTGACAGGGGCTTGGAGGTCTTCCCATCCGGGTTGGGTTTCCCTGACTTCTTCCAGGACATCTTCCACCACGAACTGGAAATCTTCCTCGGATGCACCCATCGCACTGCATGTGTCGTGCTTCAAGGCCATATCACACGAATTGACGATTCCTTTGGGTCTTTGGTCCCGCGGCCACGCCTGACGGGCCAAACCGACCATACCGGCAATGTCCACGTTCATGGGACATGCATAATTACAACGCATACACATACTGCACATCCACACCCAGGGGGTGCTTAATACCTCATCATCCAGGCCAAGGGCCACCATCCTGACAAATTTTCTGGGGTCCATATTTTCGAGCCCGGTCGCCGGACACCCACCCGCACACGTTCCACAGGTGAAACAGAGATTTAGGTTGCCGTTCGGTAAAAGCTCCTCTACCTTTTTCCTGAATTCCGCCTTCTGGTTTTTCAAATCCAATGCTGGTTCAGTCATATGTTTTTCTCCATAACCTTTTGATATCTATACTAATGTAAGCACCCATGAAAATCCATTCCGTGGATCTTCTATTTGTAAATCAGGCACTTCTAACAAAAACTCTAAAAAATTACATTCCCGGATAGAAAAAGTCAACTTTAAATATGATGTTTCTTTCTTTCAAACAGCCCATTCTTCAAAATTTTCTAAATCAATCGTCTTTACGAACCAAACAGTACTCATTCAGAAACACCTTAACCCTGCCCCTAATCCCCAATGTTATTAAATTAAACCTTTCACCGAAAAATGAAAAGCCTTGTTGTCGTTCCGACCTGCCTGTGCGTTTCCGCACATAGACAGGTGAAGGCCGGAATCCGGGTTTTTCAAAGTCTTCTGGACCCTGATCGCGGTTTATCCCGCACGGGATGCAGGGCCGGGGTGACGGTGTTGAGGAACAAGATTCTCCTTGGATCAACAATCGCCTCTAACTCCCCCCGCATGGGGAAGAAAAAAATGGATGGATACTAAATAGTTAAAATACAGCTATTTTGTAAATATTTTTATTGCATTCACTGGATAATAGTATATTATCCTCTGTTGAGAAAAGATTCACAAAGATAGATAAGACAGCATTTTAAATAGACCAAGGAGGAAGATACATGGAGTTTACACTAAGTGAAGAATTGCAGATGTTGAGAGACATGGCAAGAGACTTTGCCGCTGAAAAGATTGCCCCCTTTGCGGATGAATGGGATGAAAAACATTACCTCCCTTATGAGGAAGCCATGAAGCCCATGGGTGAATTGGGCTTTTTCGGGACCGTTATTCCCGAGGAGTATGGTGGAAATGAAATGGGGTGGCTGGCTACCATGATCCTGACGGAAGAGATCGCGCGGGCATCCAGCAGTCTAAGAGTACAAATCAATATGCAAACCTTGGGATGTGCCTTTACGATTTTTACCTACGGATCGGATGAAATCAAGAAAAAGTATATCCCCAAACTGGTAAGCGCTGAATATATAGGTGGTTTCGGCATCACTGAACCCAATGCGGGTTCCGATGTCATGGCCTTGAAATCCATTGCGGAGGATAAAGGAGACCATTGGCTCATCAATGGGTCTAAAACATGGATATCCAATGCCAGCAAGGCCGATGTTTTGATCTACTATGCTTATACGGATAAAGCGGCAAAAGGAAGAGGACTTTCGGCATTTGTGATCGAGCCGAAAAACTTTAACGGCATCACCACAACCGATCTGGATAAAATGGGCTCCCGATCCTCTCCAACCGGTGAGGTCATATTGGAAGACACAAAGGTCCCCAAAGAAAATATCCTGGGAAAACCGGGGGACGGCGCCAAGATCGTATTCGGCTCACTCAATCAAACCCGTTTATCCGCGGCCGCGGGCGGAGTCGGCGTGGCCCAGGCGTGCCTGGACGCGGTAACGAGCTATTGTCAAGAAAGGGAACAATTCGGACAGCCGATCGGCCAGTTTCAAATGAACCAAGATTTGCTTGCCCAGATCGTCTGTGAAATCGAAGCCGCGCGATTGATGGTCTACAGGGCTGCATGGCAAAAAGACCAAGGGCAGCTCGGAAACACCCTTGAAGTGGCCCAGGCCAAGTATCTGGCCGGTGAGATCGCGATAAAGGCCTCCCAGGTGGCCATGAAAATCTTGGGTGCTTATGGTTATTCAACCGAATACCCGGTTGCCAGATACTATCGAGATGCGCCCACTTATCAGATGGTCGAGGGTTCGACCAATATCTGTAAATGGATCGTGGCCCTGGATCAATTGGGTATAAGGAAGGCGAATCGATAGAATCGAATCATCATTTATTTATCGCACCGCCGTGGCTGGACCTGAATCCATCTTCGGCGGTGTCATTTTCATCCATTCGCGACCCAAATTTTTTGGATCCATGGATAATTCATACTATTAGGAGGTTAAGATGAGACCCTATTTCGAAAAAATGACTCCCTTTGGAAAAACCCTTTCCGATAAACAGAAAGAAGATGCCAAGGAGAATATAGCCCAGTTAAAGGCGGTTGAAGAAGATGTGGCCAAGGCCGTAGATGAGGTCAAGAATGCCGGCATCCCGGCCGAGGTCATCAAAAAACGAGGACAAATGACGGTTTGGGAAAGGATTGAATACCTTGTTGATCCAGGAACCTGGTGCCCTCTCCATACCCTTTATAACCCACAACTGAATGAAGAGGGAACCACCGGGGTGATCGATGGTTTGGCAAAGATCAATGGCAAATGGGCCGTTGTTATCGGATTCGACAACAAGGTCATGGCCGGGGCCTGGATCGCGGGACAGGCCGATAACCAGCTACGCGTTACGGATATGGCCAAACGACTTCATGTGCCACTGGTATGGCTCGTAAACTGCAGCGGCGTCAAGCTGACCGAACAAGAAGAGGTCTATGCCAACCGGAGAGGGAACGGGACCACATTCTTCCGTCATGCGGAATTGGAAAAGGTCGGTGTACCCATTTTGGCCGGCATCTATGGAACCAATCCGGCCGGTGGCGGATACCAGGGAATCAGCCCCACCTTACTCATCGCCCATAAAGACGCGAATATCGCGGTTGGCGGCGGCGGTATTGTAGGTGGAATGAGCCCGAAAGGTTTTTTTGACGAAGAAGGCGCCGAACAACTGATTGAGGCCACACGACACTTTAAAGAGGTGCCTCCCGGCAGTGTCCCCATCCATCATAATGAGACAGGCTTCTTTAAAGAGGTCTATGATACCGAACAGGGCGTCCTGGACGCATTGAAAAAATATATGGATATGATGCCGGCCTATGACCCCACCTTCTTCCGCGTGGCCGAACCCAAGGAGCCCAGGTTCCCGTCTGATGATATCAACTGTATCGTGGCCTTCAATCAAAAGCGGAGTTACAACTTTGATGAAATGCTCGCTCGCATCTTTGATAACAGCGAACATATGGAATTCAGGCCGGATTACGGTCCTGAGGTCTACACCGGTGTGGCCAAGATCGATGGATTCCTGATGGGTTTTATCGGTAACCGTCAAGGATTTCTGGGCGCCAAATATCCGGAATACGCCCCCTATCCCGGTATCGGAGGCAAGCTCTATCGGCAAGGTCTGATCAAGATGAATGAATTTGTCACCCTGTGCGGAAGAGACCGTGTGCCCATCGTCTGGTTCCAGGACACATCAGGTATTGATGTCGGGGATATTGCGGAAAAGGCCGAGTTGTTGGGTCTGGGACAATCCCTGATCTACTCCATTGAGCAGACCGATGTCCCCCAGATCTGTATCGTGCTTCGCAAGGGAACCGCGGCGGCCCATTATATCATGGGAGGTCCCACAGCCAATAACCATAATGCCTTTACATTGGGGACCCCCACCACGGAGATCTACGTCATGCATGGGGAGACCGCGGCAGCCGCTTCCTTTTCAAGACGCCTGGTCAAAGAAAAAGACGGCGGACGTCCGCTTCAGCCGGTCATTGACAAGATGAATGAACTGGCCCAGGAATACTACAACAAATCCAGGCCTATTTACTGCGCCAAAAGAGGATTTGTGGATGAAATCGTATCCCTGCCGGACATCCGGAAATATATCGTGGCCTTTGCAGGGTGCGCATACCAGAATCCCACATCCATATGTCCCCAAAACCATATGATGATCCCCAGAATCATTAAGGGATAATCCAATTAAAAAGCCCCTAAGAAGCTGTCCGATAACTCCCTCTCCCTTGAGGGAGAAGAACTTCAGATTGGCGTGCAGCCTCTTGGGGGTTTTGTTATCTCTTATCCAACCTGAATCCTAGCCCCTTCCTCCAACTGCTTTTTATCTATGGTATAGAGGGCATCCCAGGAAGCGATCATAAAGCTTCCGGGGGTTTGCGTCTTTTCCGCGCCCTTTTCACCGGCCAGGCCGAAATAGGCAAGGGCCGTGGCTGTGGCGGTCACCGGGTCCTTATCAACGGCCAGGAACGCCCCAATGGTGGCAGTGGCCGCACAACCGGTCCCCGTAACCGATCCCATGAGTGCATGGCCGTTATGCACACGATAGATTCGATCCCCATCCGTGATTAGATCCACCTCACCGGTAATGGCAAGGATACTGCCCAAGTCTTTTGCCAAGTTATAAGCCACCGACGTGGCCTCATCCACGCTATGGATGGAATCCACTCCTTTGGTCCTTGCATCCTCATGGGCCAGAGAAAGGATCTCCGAGGCATTTCCTCGCACCACACTCACATGCAACTCACTCATGATCCGGTTGGTCGATTCCGTGCGGAGCCGGGTTGCTCCGGAACCCACTGGATCAAGGATAATGGGGATATTCAAGGCATTGGCCTTTTTCCCGGCCATAATCATGGAATCGATCCAGTCCGGTGCGAGTGTTCCGATATTGAGAACCAATGCGCCCGCAAAAGAGACCATCTCTTCAACTTCCTCTTGGGCGTGGGCCATCACCGGAGAGGCCCCAATGGATAGAAGGATATTGGCCGTATAATTCATGACCACAAAATTGGTGATATTATGAATCAAGGGTTTCTTTTCTCTAACGGCTTTTAAATTTTCAGCAGCCTTCCGAGCCATTTCTTTGTCAAACATCATTTATTCATTTCTCCTTCTCAATATTTAATCTCCGTCCAAAAAGTCATCATAAGATGAAGCTTTCAGCGACCAACGATCAGCAATCAGCTAACCTCCTGTTTTTAAAGGGTTTGGCTAATAGCTGAATGCTGAATGCCGATAGCGCTCATCTAAAAATGTTATTGTTTGGGTGAGCTTTCGTTAAAATGATCCCAACCCTTGGGAATCATATTCATTTTTGTCCCATCCAATAAAACCAGTTGGATCCCTTCTGATTGAGGTATGACCCTTCCGACCTCCGTAATAGGAACCGGGCTTATAGAACTGATCACGGAGCGTACATCACCTACATTTTGTGGCCGGCACGTAATAATCAGCTCATAATCATCACTATTCCCCATCACCAGGTCATATATGGTTTTCCCTGGAGGTAGCGTGATCTGATTAAGATGTTCGCTCACCGGCAGTCTTTTTTGGAGAAGTTCCACGCCCACATGGCTTTCCTCACAGATATGCCCCAAATCACCCAGGAAGCCGTCACTGATATCGATCATGGAGGTGATATATCCGGATAGGGCCATGGCCCTCCCCTCTTTTGCCCGATGATCGGGTCTGTTATAGGCATTAACCAATGGATGATCCTGGAAGGGCTCATGCCCTTTTGCATTCAACAACAGTTGTAGACCCGCCGCGGCCTGGCCGGGATAACCCGTCACCAGAACGGCATCCCCTTCCCTTGCCGTTGAACGACGCACCAGGGCTCCTCTTTCCACCTCCCCGATCAAGGTGATATCGACAAAAAGATCATGTTCCGACTTGGTAATGTTGCCGCCTATTATGGCGGCCTGAAAGGGATTCAACTCCTCAATAAAGCCTTGATACATCTCTTCCACGTCACCGACCAGGGTATCGGCCCTCAAACCCAAAGAAACGAGCGCATACAAGGGTCTACCCCCCATGGCCCCGATATCGCTGATATTCATGACCATGGCCCGTTTTCCAAGCTCCCTGGCCGTTATCGCCCCTTTAAGAAAATGCCTGCCCTCGACCATGGTATCACATGTGACCAGCAACTCATAACCCTCATGAGGTCGGAAGGCTGCGGCATCATCACCCATACCCAGGGTGATATCCGGCGACTGAACGCCTCGTTTTGCAACAAGGGTTTGGATCCGGTGGATAAGACCGAATTCACCGATGTCCGCCAATGTCTTGGACATTTTCAGGTCCTTTTTTGATTGAATGCTTCAGACAATTTTCTGGTTGCCTCTTCCGGATCATCTTGACAACACACAGCCGAGATGACCGCGATTCCGTGCGCACCGGTTTCCATCACCCGGGGGGTATTTTCCACCGTCACCCCGCCGATGGCAATAACGGGCAAAGGGATCTCTTGAACGATTTGCCGCAAAATCGTCAATCCACTGACCGGTCCCGCGTCATCTTTTGAGGTTGTGGCGAAAACAGGGCCAAAACCGATGTAATCCACGCCATTTGAAACGCACTTTCGGGCTTCCTCGACGGTGGCTGCGGAGCCTCCGATGATCTTGTCATCACCCAAGAGCCTCCGGGCCAGAGGTCCTGGAAAATCATCCTGGCCCAGGTGGACACCGTCCGCATCAGAGGCGATGGCCACATCAATACGATCATTCACGATAAAGGCCGCTCCAGCCTTTTCGCATATGGCCTTCATCCGTTTGGCCATCTCGATCATTTCACGCGTAGACCCTGTCTTCTGGCGAAACTGGATCGTATCCGCCCTCCCTGCGATGGCCATTTTCGTCAGGTCCACATGAGAAAAGCGATCTTGAAGCACGATATCCGTCAATACATGTAATTTGCCGATCTTTTTCATGATACAAACCCGTATCGTTTCCGCAATGTTTTGGATAATTCACATAACAAACTCAGCACCCCCTCAGCCAGCGGAACCGTCAGCACCCCGCCGGCACCGCAACTGGGCGTGATGAGGGCGCGCCCCAAAAGAAGCTCCCGATCAAAACCTTTGCTCTCCAAAGATTCCACACCATCCTCAAAGCGGTTTATCAGTGAGGAGACCGTCTCCGTGGCCGCGGCTTCTCTATCGAGCGTCGGCACGATCCCCCATCCCAGGCAACCACCTCGATCAAAGAATCGCCCGAGCGCTTCAGGATAGAGGGTGATTCCTTGTATATGATCATAGGCGTCAAAGTCAAGGACATCCAGGTCCGTCTCCATCAATAATGACCAGTCCGTGTTTTCCTCACAATGGATGCCGGCTAAGCCACCGCGGCCATGGACGGCCCACACCACCTCATTGATGTCCTTAATCACATCATCTCTACTTATGGTGATAAAGGTCTGTTTGCCGAATCCAAGCAAGGCCGGCTCATCGAGAAAGATCATGATCGGGAGATCAAATCCGCTTAAGTGCTTAAACTGCCAAAGCGCCTTTAATACAATCGACTTGACCACCACATCGCGGAGTTGATCGTCATAGTATGAACAGCGGCCGTTCTGGTCCAACAGGTTGGTACCGAGAGTCAAGGGTCCGGTCACCTGTCCCTTGAGCATCATGGTTTTGCCCATGGGGATTTGTTGAGGTAGACGGGATAAAAATTCGGAAAAACCCGCCGCATATTGCCGTGAAAGATGAAAATACTCAAGCGCCTCCATATCATTGGCCTCTGTAACGGCAAGATATTTTTCATAAAAATAGGCCAATTGTTCAGGAAAATCTTCAGCATCCGTTGAGATATATAAGCGATCCCCATCATGAACCAGTGCCGGTATGCCTTCGGTAAATTGCGTCATCATATTTTCATAGGCATTCCGTTTGGGGAACTGGGCCCATGATGGAATCTCCGGGGTATACTTGAATATCAGATCCGTGCCGCGCACCACATCCGTATGCGGCAGGCTCCCGATCGTGGTCGCGAGACACCTCGGTTCAAAAATGGATTTGAATGTTGAAGTAAGCACCGTCATTAGGGTCTACCCGGAAACACCCCCTCCCCTTGAGGCTGTGTCGTAATACCCAAACCTGTCATTCCGGAGGAGCAAAGCCCCGTCCTCCGCAGTAGCTATGCTACGGAAGATGGAAGATCCGGAATATGGAAATGTTTAGCAATATTAGCGGATTTTTGGGTTGAAAAGATTAATCTGACAGTTTTCACAGTCTATCCCTGCCCATCGAGAATCTTTGGCTGCAATTCCAGAGTTGTTCACTGTTATCACAGAAAAGATATGTCAAAATGGTCAATAGGTCAAAATATTTAAGGTCAAGTAAAAGTGCTGCTTGAAAAAAAATCTTCAATCATATAAACTCCTTTTACTTGTTCAATCTCAAAAACAAAGAGCTGGATTCCCTTTCAGAATTCTATTTCTATCATTAATTGATCCAAGAATCGACGACACACCGGAAAAACCGGTGGTCTCAAACTCAATGACACGAAATTCGAATGCTATTGGGAGGTCTTGAAGATGATAGAGTTAAACGAAGAGCAGAGGTTGATACTCAATACGGTAAAACAGATTGCCCGGGAGAAGATCAAACCTAGGGCTGCTGAAATTGACGAACAAGAGGAATTCCCATGGGATACGGTCGAGGTCTTCACCAAAAATGGGTTGTTGTCGCCTCTTGTCCCGAAGAAATATGGAGGTATCGGTGCGGATTACCTCCTTTTTTCCCTCATCATTGAAGAGATCGCCAAGGTCTGCGCTTCCTCGGCACTCATCTTAATAGCCCAAGCAGATGGTATGCTTCCCATTCTTTGCGCGGGAAGCGAAGAACTGAAGAAAAAATACCTTCCCGAATTTGTTAATGGAAAACTTGCCGCCTTCGCAGCCACCGAACCCGATTCAGGGTCAGACATCCAATCCATGAGAACCCGAGCGGTTCATAATGGTGATGCTTATGTGATCAATGGACAAAAATGCTTTATCACAAACGGCGCGGTCGCCGATGTCATTACCTTATTTGCCTATACTGACGCTGAAAAAAAATCCAAGGGGATGTCCGCCTTTGTGATTGATAAAGGTTCAAAAGGATTATTTTATGGTAAAAATGAAAACAAGATGGGAATGCGGGGTACGACCAATTCACTTATCTATTTTGAAGGGCTGACCATCTCCGACAAAAAAAGGATCGGGAAAGAGGGCGATGGGTTTAACGTCCTTATGATGGCTTTTGAAAAAGGTCGTGTATTTACAGCGTCTCAAGCAGTAGGCCTGGCTCAGGGGGCCATTGATGAGGCGACGAAATATGCAAAACAGCGGGTTCAGTTCGGAAGGCCCATCATGGACCTGCAGGCTATTCAATTTATGCTTGCCGATATGGTCGCCAACACCGAGGCCGCTCGTTTGCTGACCTACCAAGCCGCGAAATATCTCGACAAACAGGAGAAGAAACATATACCAAAATTTTGTTCCATGGCCAAATTTTTGGCCTCGGATAATGCCATGAAGGTGACGACCGATGCCGTGCAGATTATGGGTGGATATGGCTATATGAAGGATTATCCCATGGAACGGATGATGCGGGATGCCAAACTCATCCAGATTTATACGGGAACAAACCAGATTATGCGCCTCGTCACGGCAAGGGAGATATTCAGGGACTAGCTGTCTTTATCTGCGAAGACCTTAACATTCGTGTAAAATTTATATTCAATAATGAAAGCCAGTTATCATATGATGTTAGATACGGGTCACTGGATAGTGGATAAAAATAGGCTTTTCGCTTTATCCCAATAAAAGAAGGGGCTCTTTGACCAGCATCCAACATCTAGCATCCAGTATCGCTTTGCAAAGGCTTCAAATTTGGTAACGCGACCTTGCATCGATTTGAGGAAGAAATTCAAAAGGAGCTATTTTACCATCATCACCGGGCAATGGGCCAGGATACCGACCCGATAGCTTATGGTGGCCCAACCTTGCGCCACATCCGTCTCTTCGATCTTATGTGAGCTTAGGATAATCAGATCAGCGGCATTTTCATGCGCGAATCTCACGATTTCGCGGACCCTATTACCGAAAACAATCTTCGCGTCAAAAACGATATGCTTCCGGGAATAACGATCGATGATTCCATTCATCTCTTTCTCGGCGCGGTCCTTGAGCTTTTCATAAAATTCCCTAAACTCTTTATCATCAGCGTCTTCAATGGTCTCTATGACATGAAGCAATGAAATCTTGTTCAGATCATCAAATGTCGCGAACTTGACGGCAACCTCTATGGCTTTTTCACTCTTTGCTGTAAGATCGGTCGGTACCAGGATATGTTTAAACATAATAGTTCCTCCTTTTGGATTATAGATATCAGCCATCAACTTTCAGTAATCGTCCAGAACAGGTCACGGCAGTATATAACTGGTGTCCATCCAGAATCACACAATTTCTGGCTGGAGCGTCCAGCCCATCGGCCTTGAACTCTGGGCCGAATGGCGGTCAGCATTCAGCCATCTATTAATTACTTGTTTTAAAAATGCTGTGGCTGACCGCTGAAAGCTGACGGCTGATCTCTTGAATCCAGAAACGTTAATTTCTGGATGAACACTAACTGACAGTTGATGACTTGACCTTGAACGTCTCATTAAAAATTTTAAGTATGATCTTAGATTTTTGAAAAACCTTGCTCAAATTCATGGATTCCACGGTCAAGCCGCGGAATGACCAATATCGTTCTCGGTTATGGCACAATAACTTGTCATTATTGTTTTCTGCCCGTCATTCCGCGGCTTGACCGCGGAATCCGATGTTTGAGGAACTCGTAAAAAGTCGAAAAACACTTATTTTTGTCATTCCGGCCTGCCTGTGCGTGTCCGCACGCAGACAGGTGAAGACCGGAATCCAGTCTTTTCAAGTAATTACATGGACTCTGGACTCCGGCCGCAGTCTATCCCCTACTGGATACGGGACCGGGGTGGCGACTTTTTGCGAAAACATCGATGTTTTGGTTTTGAAAAAATTGAAATCGTTACAAAAATTATTTATTTCCATTTAAATATTCCCCATCACACCAAATCATTATTCTGTCTTCTTGATTCTAAAATCAAACCGAACCGTCGATGGATGGCATACATCCGAATCATAAGTCCTTTCTATGAAAGTCACCTGATCATCTTTATCGATCACGAGTATGGTCGAAGAGCGTGTGCCGTAATCCGGGCTGGTAATAAAGATGGGGGATAACACCCGCTCCCTTTCGAGACCCACCCCTGTATCAGGGAGATCCTTATCCTCCGGCACGCGGTCATCCCGGAGGAATTGAAAAACCATCTCAGGGACAATCTCTTTCTTGTCTGAAATAATCTCCTCGAGAAAAAATATGCCTCGGGTCACCTTTGGCCAGGGCGTGTCCAACAGATGATTGCTTACGCCATGGATTCCCAGCGATAGCAGTTTTTTTTGCTTCGTATGATTAGTATACCAAAAAATCCGATCCCGCTCCCCTAACAATAGATTAAAACCATTATAATCCAAAGAGTTGGGAATGACATTCTCAAGATACTGTTTAGAACTCGCCTGACCTTGAAGAAAATCCCTTACCAATCCGCCCCTTGAAGGGGCGCTCGGTTTGTGATGGGCCGGATCTCGATAATTGGTAATAGCGGCAATTTTTCCGTACTTCGTGACCCCCAACCATGTCCCACCTCCGCGCAGGTCCTTGCCGGCAAGAAGTTGCGGTGATTCATCCCAAAAGTGTGCCGGTTTTGAATCTCGTTTATAGAATTCATCCCGATTGGCTAAAAGAATGAGATCATAGATCGGATGACAATGAATGGCCAAAAGAATTAAACACATGACGGTTATTTGAACAATTTAGAGGTTAATTGACGAAACAATTGTGTGAAAATAGATAGTTATACACTTTTATACAATATTGTAATCAGTCAAAAAATATGTCAAATCTTCGGCGTGAAGCCAATATTTTGTACAAAGATTAAAAACGTACCGAAACGTACATAAAATAACAGCTTGATTTGATTATCAAATTTTACCAATTCATCCTTGGCATAATTTTTGCTTTTAAATTAATTAATGTGTATTTTTAGTAAGATAGCACATAATCGAGAACTTTTGAAAAGGAATTGTAACATGCATAAAATTATCTTTATTACAGATTACTCTCATCGGGATAAGGAATTGGTTAGATGTCTCAATATGCTTTTCCCGGAATGCGAGATCGAGATCCGATCAAAGATTCGGGGAAGCAGAAGGGGTAAAGCCACTCCCATGAAACTGGCACCCATTAAGAACCTTACAGGTGAACTGATGAACCAGATGGAAGCTTGATAAGACCAAGAGATCGTCTTTTTTGGTAGTATGCCTGATTTTTTTTGATGCACATCCCTTCGATTGAACATTGCCACTACTTTTAACACCTTCCCACTCCCTAGTATTCCATTCTTTAACCCAAGTTTGCCAAAATTAAGTTTAGATACCAGTGGTACCAGGGTTTCTGGTAATTTTATGGTCACTACTCATTTTACGACAT
>JAFGGA010000214.1 GCA_016930835.1 Deltaproteobacteria bacterium | reverse complement strand
GATGTCAAGTAATTTTTTGATACTGGGTGCTGGATGCTGGGGGATTTTGTCGTTCTTAGCGTTATGAAAATCGGCCAAGGTAAATCCAGCTTCAGGAGCTCTCTAACTGAGGCAATTCATGGGACTCAAACCGCAGACTCTCGCTGATGGACGCAGACGAATAGTCGGTCGAGTCGGCCGACTATTCACAGTCATGCCTTGCGGGCGGCTTAAACCGCATAGGCCCCCTCCCCTAACCCCTCCCGCAAGGGGAGGGGAAAACCACATCAAAATCATAAGATCATCGATGAGCCCCAACCCCTCCCGCGAGGGGAAGGGAATATTAAGATCGCTCCTCCCGCGAATGGTGGGAATCATCAATCGCTCCTCCCGCGAATGGTGGGAATCATCAATCGCCCCTCCCGCGAATGGTGGGAATCATCAATCGCCCCTCCCGCGAATGGTGGGAATCATCAATCGCCCCTCGATGAGGGAATATAAACAGGAAAGTGCACTTGAGGAACGCCACTAACTATGCACAATGACGGGACAAGATGCTGGATGTTTCTGGTTGCTTGATACTGGATTCTTGATGCTGGATAAATGCCGGATACCGAAGACTGGATGTTCACGAGAACACAGAGAAGAAATCGAGCCTAATTTTTGGCAATAAGATTGTAATTCATTTTTTCCTTATTGTTTTTAACCATTTGACTTAACAGTGGACTTCTGTTAATCAAGGGCAATCATTCATAATGGAGGCGTATTTTAAAGATGGATTACAAGGCTACGCTCAATCTTCCCAACACCCCATTCCCCATGAAAGCCAACCTGGTCAAAAAAGAACCGGAGATGATTGAAAAATGGGATCAAGAAAAACTTTATCAGACCATTCGGGCCTTTTCAAAGGGTCGTGAGCGTTATATGCTCCATGACGGCCCGCCCTATGCCAATGGAAATATCCATATGGGGACGGCCTTCAACAAGATTTTGAAGGATATCATTATCAAATCCAAGCAGATGGCCGGGTTGGACGCCCCTTATGTGCCCGGATGGGACTGCCACGGCCTGCCCATTGAACACAAGGTGGATCAGGAACTGGGGGCCAGGAAAAAGGATTTGTCCCAGGTGGAGATCCGGAAATATTGCCGCCAGTATGCGGAAAGGTATATCGACATCCAGAGAAACGAATTCAAACGCCTGGGGGTCCTTGGCGAATGGGAAAATCCCTATCTGACCATGAATTATGCCTACGAAGCCGTGATCATCAAGGAATTCGGCAAGTTCGCCTTAAATGGAGGCCTTATTAAGAGCAAAAAGCCGGTTTATTGGTGTACATCATGCCGAACGGCCCTTGCTGAAGCGGAGGTGGAATACGAGGCCCATACATCACCCTCCATATTCGTCAAGTTCCCCATGATCTCGGACCTAACCCGTGAGTACCCGTCCTTAAAGGGCAAAAAGGTCTTCATGGTGATCTGGACCACGACCCCCTGGACCATCCCGGCCAACCTGGGCATCGCATTACACCCGGACCTGGATTATGTGGCCGTGGATGTAGGTGACAATGAAGTCATGATCATGGCCGAAGGGCTCATGCATATCTGCATGGACACTTTCGGGATCACATCTTTTAAAATCCTGGAGGAGGTCGATCCAAAACGTCTTGAACATCTAAAGGCAAAACACCCTTTATATGACAGGGAATCGCTGATTGTCTTGGCTCCTTATGTGACGTTAGAGGCCGGTACCGGATGTGTTCATACGGCGCCCGGTCATGGCCGCGAAGACTATGAGACCGGCCTGGCCTATAACCTGGATATATACTCACCCGTGGATGACGCGGGATGTTTTACAAAGGATGTGGAATATTTCTCGGGGCTACACGTTTTTGAGGCCAATAAGATCGTTAATCAAAAACTTGCGAATGTGGGCGCTCTGATCAAGGAAGAAAAAATCACCCATGAGTATCCCCATTGCTGGCGCTGTAAAAAACCGGTGATCTTTCGCGCCACGGAACAATGGTTCATATCCATGGGAAAAAACGACCTCCGGAAAAAGGCATTGGATGCCATCCAAAAGGTATCTTGGATTCCGACCTGGGGACAAGAGCGGATCTATCAGATGATCGCCAATCGGCCTGACTGGTGTATATCGCGCCAGCGGGCTTGGGGTGTCCCCATTACGGTTTTTTTCTGTAAGGCATGCGGCCAGGTGGTTGTATCCCAGAAGATCATCGATCATGTCTGTGGCCTGGTGGAGGGCGGGGGAGCGGATATATGGTTCGCCGAACCAGAGGAAAAATTATTGCCTGCCGGGACCCAATGCCCGTCCTGTAAAGGGGACCAATTTCAAAAAGAGACGGATATACTGGATGTATGGTTCGACTCGGGTGTCAGCTATGCCGCGGTCATGGAACAGCGTGAATATCTTGACAGCCCATCGGATCTCTATCTGGAAGGGAGTGATCAACATCGAGGCTGGTTTCACAGCTCCCTGCTGTGTTCAGTGGGGACCCGTGGCGAGGCACCCTATAAAAATGTCCTGACCCACGGTTTTGTGGTGGATGGATCGGGCAAGGCCATGCACAAGTCCGCGGGAAATGTCATCGCCCCGGAAGAGCTGATCAAGAAATACGGGGCCGAAATTCTTCGATTATGGGTAGCCGGCGAGGACTACCGAGACAACATCCGTCTTTCCCAAGAGATTTTGCAGCGTCTGACCGAGGCGTACCGGCGCATCCGAAACACCTGTCGATATTTACTGGGCAATCTCAATGATTTTGATTCGGCCAATGACTCGGTCCCTTATGCGGAAATGTTGGAGCTGGATCGATGGGCGCTCAACCGACTTCAGGAGATGAATGAGAGGGTCCTTAAGGCCTACGATCATTTTGAATTTCACGTGGTCTACCACACACTTCATAATTTTTGTGTCTTGGACCTTTCATCATTTTATCTGGATATCATCAAGGATAGGCTTTATGTCATGCCCCAAAAATCCCTGGCCAGGCGATCGGCCCAGACAGCCATGAACGAGGTCCTCCATGTCCTTGTCAGGCTAATGGCCCCTGTTCTTTCATTTACCGCCGATGAAGTTTGGCAATATATGGATAACGCGGAAAAGGCTCCGAGCATTCACGCATGCCTCTTTATACCGGTTAAAGAAGAATACAAGGATCCCCGGTTGGCGGCGCGGTGGGAAGAGATTATCAAGATACGGAAAGAGGTCACCAAGGCCCTTGAGATTGCGCGAAAGGAGAAGGTGATCGGTCATTCTTTAAACGCTTCCGTGACCCTTGGGACGACACCTGAGATCGCATCCCTTTTAGATCCCTATACGGACGAACTCCGAACGATATTCATCGTCTCTGCCGTCCATGTTGTGCCCGCCGACGAGCTCAAGGGGGTTTCGGAAAATGAAGAGATCAAAGGGTTAAAGGTCAAGGTCATGCCTTCGGAAGATCCCAAATGTGAACGTTGCTGGGTGCATGACGCCACGGTCGGGCATCATGAACAGCATCCTCTTATCTGCAAACGATGCGTGGATGCCCTGACGGAAATGGGAGCCGCTTTGAAATGAGGCCGTATTACCTTTTATTAGCCCTCCCAGCGGTTATTGTCATCATTCTTGACCAGGTGTCCAAATATCTGGTGGTTATCTTTATCCCGTTATTCGGGACCGTCCCGGTGATTGACGGATTTTTCAATCTGGTTCATGTGAGGAATCGGGGTATGGCCTTTGGTCTGATGAACCGATCGGAACCAGGAGTTGCGTTTTATCTTTTGGTATTTGCCTCCATAGGCGCTATCATATTATTGTTGTATTGGTCGTTCCATCTGAAGGATCGAGATTGGAAAATAACCCTGGGGCTATCATTGATCCTTGGGGGTGCGGTTGGTAACATGATCGACCGTCTACGTCTAAAAGAGGTGATCGACTTTTTGGATGTTTCCATCGGCACTTACCATTGGCCCAGTTTTAATGTGGCGGATTCAGCCATTACGTTGGGTGCCTTTTGGTTGGCAATCAATTTATTCAAGGCGCAAGGCGCAGGGCGCAAGGCGCGAGGATGAGAATAAAAGGTGCAAGGTACACGGTGTAAGGTTTAAGGTCTTATGCCCACACCTTGCTCCCAAGATCGTGTACCCCGACAAAAAAGGAAAAAATTGCTAACAATTTAGGTTTTTCTAAATCCAAGTTTTTCAAAAATCTAAAATGATGCAAAAATTGATATTTTCTGTATCTGTTTTTTTGATTCTAACCATTCATGAGGGATAAAATCCATGTTCCCGGATCTTTTTTCAATCGGCCCTTTGACCCTCCATACATATGGCCTGTTGGTGGCCACTGGTTGTGTAGTGGGTATCCTGGTGACGGTATGGCTCGGTAAGCGTTACGGCATCAACCAGCAACAAGTCATGGATATGGGCTTTATCATCATCCTTTCCGGCATCATCGGCTCCAGGCTTGGATACGTTCTCATGAACGCATCCTATTACTGGAGACATCCCATCGATATCCTTAAGATATGGGACGGCGGGCTTGTTTTTTCGGGTAGCATGATTTTTGTGATATTGGTAATGGGTTTTTACATCAAACGATATCACCTCTCGTTTTGGCAAATCGCTGATCTATGGTCCCCAGCGGCCGCCATTGGACAGGGCATTGGCCGAATCGGGTGTTTTATGGCCGGCTGCTGTTATGGCAAACCTACGGATGCTTGTTGGGGCGTGATCTTCACCCATCCCAAATCACTCGCCCCCCTCAATGAACTCATACATCCCACCCAGTTATATTCATCGCTCAGCGGCCTGATCATCTTCATCATCCTGATGATTCTGCATACCAAAAGGCGATTCGAGGGGCAGGTCTTCTTATGGTTTCTCATCCTCCACAGCACGAGCCGCCTTTTCATCGAAAGATTTCGTGGGGATGACCGGGGTTTCATTGCGGGCCTGAACATGAGCATGACCCAACTGGGTGCCATATTGATTCTGATCGCCGCTGTGGTCGCCCTTTTTATAAGGATATCCAGGAAAGAAAAAGACCAGACAAAGCGGTGAATCCGGAATCTGATATAGAGAGATTATACGCAGGCGGGTCATATTTGCGGCGTTTTTATCACAGTACTTACCGTCTTTGAATTTTTCGTAAAAAGTCGTCACCCCGGTCCCGTATCAAGTATGGGATAGGCTGTGGCCGGGGTCCAGATCCCATGAAACCACTTGAAAAGACTGGATTCCGGTCTTCGCCTGTCTGCGTGCGGAAACGCACAGGCAGACCGGAATGACAAAAACGCGTGTTTCCCGGCTTTTTACGAGACCATCATCTTTAGATCACTGAATATCGAATGTCGAACAAGAAACCGTAGAATCATGAAGTATTCCATTCGCGATTCCATATTCCCTATTCGATATTCTGCAATCCGCTCTCGTTTCATCAAGCCTTCCGCGAGGTTGGTATATCAACGAAAAGAGATAAAAAAAGACCGTATCCAAACAATCCGGATACAGTCTTTTAATATTTATGGAATTGGCTTTGTGGCGATTTTTACATCATACCGCCCATTCCACCCATGCCGCCCATGCCGCCTGGAGGCATTGGAGGCATATCATCTTTCTCTTTTGGTTTTTCCGCAATCATGGCTTCAGTCGTCAACAGTAAGGAAGAAACCGACGAGGCGTTTTGCAGGGCGAACCGTGTCACCTTGGTTGGGTCGATAATACCCGCCTTCATGAGGTCTTCATACTCACCGGTCTCGGCATTCAGCCCCATGGCGCCCTTTTCCGCCTTGACCTTCTCAACCACCACGGAACCTTCCAGACCGGCATTGTTGGCGATCTGCCGAATGGGTTCTTCCAAGGCCCGGATGACCAGTTTGACACCGTTTTGTTCTTCTCCCTCAAGGTTCAGCTTTGCCACGGCCTTGATACATCGCAAGAGCGCAACACCACCACCCGGGACAATGCCCTCCTC
>JAFGGA010000213.1 GCA_016930835.1 Deltaproteobacteria bacterium | reverse complement strand
GGATTTAGGGGACGGGCATAAATAAATAACTAAATCAATTTTTCAGCATTAGATCTTTTGACTTTAAGATTGCCTCGCCTCTGACAACAGCATACCCCACTCCAGACTGAGACATGCCTAGTTTTTTCGCCAATTCCTTCTCCCCACAATATTTATACCTGCTTAAATAGTTTAGATCGGGCACAATACCGGCACGCAAAGGGTTAAGATGGATATACCGTACCAACTCCTTCAAATAGGTGTCTTCCTGGCAAATGATGGATTTAAATCGATTCTGGAAGAGGGGGCCATGCCGAAGGTGTCTATGATTTAAGCTGACCACATATCCTGTCAGCAGTCTTTGCATGACTTTTGACAGGCCTTGCGGTCCTATACGTAATAAAAAATGCGCATGATTGGATAATAAGGCCCATGCATAGCATGATGTTTTGGTGGCAGGCAATAAATCGGCAAGCCGATCCAATAAATTTTCGCGGTCCTTATTGTCCTCAAAAATATTCCGTCGCTCAATACATCGAATGATGACATGGTGGAGAACGCCAGGGGAGTCTAATCTGGGCAATCTCGGCATATTGTTCTTTTATATTATTCCATTCCCGACATAAAGATAGTTATTTATGCCCCTATTTCACGACAGGCGATCGACCGGTTGGGCCGGCCCGGGGATTCACAAGAACAACACCTCTACCGCCACTTGTCAATGGAGACTGTCTGGGGTCTTGACATTTGCCATGCTTGCATCATGGGGGCTCCGTCCCCGCCTACCACCACGATGTAAATGGTATCACGGGAGTAGGCGCTGATAAGTGTATTATCCGGTTGATCTAGGTCCTCCTTTTTCAGATCTCCCTTTTTAGCCCGGTCAACGGCCATGCGTCTGGAAAAACTGCCGGTTTTATACTCCCCGACCGGCAGCAAGGCCTCTTTCCATATCCGATCGATCACCTCTTCCTTGCTCAAACCCTCTTCCTTCAGTACATCGGCACGGCCCGCGGAAAGTAATATCACCGCGCCGGAAGGATATTCAAAGGCCGCGATATCCCTTCCCACGTCAAAGAAAGGCCTTGATGTATATCCGTAATTTCCCATATGGGCCCAGCCGCCGTTAAACATGGTCAACGTGTTTTCGCCGGGCTTAAACCCCAGATCAACGCTCAGGGGTGCCCAGGGGCTTCTTTCTTCATATTCGGGGAAACAAAAGGAAACGGAACTGGTATTGCCGATTACTCCCATCATGTTCACGCCCGGTTTGCCTCCACCAAGGTTGATGATAAAAAGCCGCAGGGCGCGCCCGATAGAGGCATTCGCCTGATTTACCGAGCCCACGGCCCATGCATCCGCGTTCATATCCAACTCTTTTCTTATGGGACCGTTAATAATCTCCATGAACGAGAATGAACCGGTGGAGCGCACCACGGCCTCATAATCCCTTTTCATAAACGCCTCCACCGAGGCAAGGAGCACCGGCATGTAGGATGGTTTACAGCCCGCCATAACACCGTTGATGGCGATTTTCTCCACGGTAGCGACCAGACGCTCGGGAGGGAACCCGGTGGTGAGCACTTCATCGGGTTTATGGGATGTTCCTTGAAGCATCTCCGCGAGCTTGTCTTCGGTCGGTGGAATAATGGGGAGCCCATCAATCAATCCTTCCTTGTAAAAATAATCCTGCACCTGCGATAAGGTGCCCGTAACCGCTATCCTTGGATGTTTGGGAGGTTCATACCGTCCAGTCTTGATCTCTTCACTACTTAGGGGTCGTGTCAGATTATCGATAATACTGTTCAGGGCATCTGATTTTTGTTTTTCGTTCAATGCGGTTTCGGGATAAATGACGGCCGTGTACCTGACAGGTGCCCCGATTCGTTTGGTCGTTTCCTGGGCGACGGACAGCAGGCTATCGAACATGAGAACCGCTCCCGGTATACCGTCCTTTTCCAGTTTTGCGGAATACTTGAAGGCATATGCGGTGGTGGAGCTGGAGGGCGCCACGCCATAAATAAAGGCCGCCACGTTTTTGTCCTTCATCTCCTTCCAGAGCTTGGGATCATCAAATGAGTAACGAGTGTTTCTTTCCTTTATGGCGACCGTCACCGAGGGGAAACGCCTTTTGAGCGCATCCGCCGTATTAAAGAACATTCCTTCCAGTCCCGAGCCCTGGGGCCATGATTTGATGATATAGACCAGTTTGCCGTTCAGGTCGGGCACCCTCGGGGCAAGAGGAATCAGGTCCCCTGCCGGTTGGGTTCCTCTTGGGTCCAGGGCGGCAAAGAGTGCTTCCCCTTTCATTGCGTCTACTGTTTGTGCATAAACCATGGAACAGATACCGAAAATAAGTACACTCAGAATACCAACCATATAATGCTTTTCCATTTCATACCTCCATTGTCTGTTTAATTTTTTTAATTCTAAAGATGAGATGAGATGAAATGATGATGATAAGAACTTGTATTTTCCCTTGAAGACTATATTAATAATATCATTGTGTCAAGGTAAAATCATATACTGTATATTGTAGGTGAAATTAGGCCTGTTAAATGATATAAAAATGGAAGAATAAAAGGTGTCAACTGTCGAAGCTATCTATTTGCACTTTCACGTAACTCGCCGAAAATCTCTATGATTTGGGAATAATTCTCCCTTTGCCTCAATTGAGTACTTTAAATTAGGCTATCGAGACATCAGGATATTCAACATCGTAATAGAGATATTCATCTGACGAAGGGACCTGTGAATCCGCCTCCGGCCCATAGGGGTCTAAGCCCCGGAGGGAATAATCTATAATGGTGTCTACCACCTTTGTTGGCTTTCCAATTTTTGGAGGAGGCCTTGCTTTGCGATCCCATAGGCCAAGATGTTTTAGGATCTTCTTTATGACATCCTCGTTTTCTATCACGCTTATTACTTTCATGACCCCTGAGCATTTGGGGCATGTAAGCGGATCGACTTCATATATCTTCTGGATAAGACGAGCCCAGTTTTTCCGGTATTCCTTTTTTGAACCATCTGAATCAAGAATTGATGGTATCAGTTCATCCTCATCCTGTATCTTTCTTTTTCCACGACTCACATTACTATAGTAGCCATAATACCGAACCATCTGTTCCCCTTTATTCGGCACATGAGAACACATGGCATCCAGCCATTCCAGGGCGTCAAAAGTTTTCTCTTCTTTGCCCTCCCTGGATTGATATATGACTTTTGACTCCTCCTCACATAAGTCATCCTCTCCCAATAAAAACAACCGTCCGAACATAGGATATGCAAATGGGGGTTGAAGCCTAAAAAGTCTCCAAAGGTCTGGATGGCGATAACAGCCCCGTGAACCGCGCCCTCTTCAGGGAAATTTCCCTGAAAAAAGACCTTCAAGGACTCCCAACCGCAACGGATCAGGCCGGATAACATACTCCGATCATATAAAAAATACCTGCGAAGGATTTTGGGCAGGCTGAAAACGAAATGGCGGTGAGGTACTGACTTCAGCACCTCTTCACAAAGCCATCCCCCGAACTCAACCACCCTTTTCTGATGACAGAACGGGCAGAAACAGTATCATCATTATCGAACAACACAAACTAAATGGCTATTTTTAAAAATGATATACATTTTTACGTCAATTAATCGAATATCATATACATAAAATAAGCAGGGTCTAAAAATAAATAATTCAACCTATTTTACAAAAACAATCAATGGAGTATAATATTAAATTTTTTATTCTATCATTTTTAGGCGGCATCAGGTGTTAAAATGCATTCCCTGACGTTTCATGTCTTGGAGCCTAAGATTGCAACTATGGTTGGGGAAGAATAGGTGATGGAGTTCTTTCGCGAAGGACACAATTGTTGGCAGGTTGCGCATGCAGGAAGAGTTACCTTTCTGGTGGACGGAGAGGCCTATTTTCGGGCTGTCGCCGATACCTGCGAAGCTGCCGAACAGGCCGTCTACATCATCGGATGGGATATTGACAGCCGTATTCTACTCCGTCGCGATGATGCCGATGTAAAGGAAGATTTCGGACGCTTTCTCGATCGATTGGCCTGCAGAAAACCAAATCTTGACATCTACATTCTCGCCTGGGATTTTGCCGTGCTCTATTCCCTGGAACGTCAAGTATTGCCCCTGGTGAATTTCGGCTGGAAAACTCACAAACGCGTTCATTTTGTGCTTGACGACGATCATCCCGTCAGCGCCTCACATCACCAGAAAATCGTTGCGGTTGATGACCGGGTGGCATTCGTCGGCGGTTTCGATTTGACCAGCTGCCGTTGGGATACGACGGACCACGCGCCGGATAATCCCAAGCGGTGTGACAACGAAACGAAGTACGGTCCATTTCATGATGTGCAGATGATGGTGGACGGCCAAGCCGCGGAAAAACTGGCGCATCTGGCACGAATACGCTGGGAGCGTATAACCGGCGACCGGCTTCCATCGGTAAAAGCCTCCCAATCCGATCCTTGGCCCGACACCGTTTCTCCGGATCTCGAAAATGCCCGGGTCGCCATATCAAGAACCATGCCTGAGTATGAGGGAGAGAGCGAAATTCGGGAAATCGAGAATTTTTATCTTGATGCCATCGACCGGGCCCGGTCTTACATATATATTGAGAATCAATATTTTAGCTCTCATGTGGTCGGAACTGCGCTTGAAAAAATTCTCCGGAAAAAAGACGGTCCCGAGGTGCTGCTTGTGGTGCCTAAAAAATGTTCGGGATGGTTGGAAGAAGAGACCATGGGTGCCTTACGCAAACATCTGCTTGAGCGGTTACATCAGGCCGATGCATATGGAAGGTTGAAAGTCTGTTATCCAGACCTAAAGGAACTTACATCTGATGTTCTCAATGTTCACAGTAAAGTACTCGTCATTGACGACGACTTATTGTCCATAGGATCGGCAAACCTGAGCAATCGTTCCATGGGTTTTGATACGGAATGCAATCTCGCCTTATATGCTGATACCGATAAAAGGGTGGGGAAGGCCATTGCCGATTTCAGGAACCGGCTCCTTGGTGAACATTTGGGGACTGAGCCGGATAGTGTTGCCTCAATTATTGAAGATACAGGTTCTCTGCTTTCAACTGTTGAGGCGTTGAAAACCGGTAAACGAACGTTGCGAGATCTGCATGAATCAGAAAACAACACCATCATGGAATCTTTTCCGGCGAGCATGATTGCCGATCCGGAACGGCCCATCGATATAGAAACCCTGCTCGATTACCTTGGATTCAGCAGCGGGCGAAGGGATGTTAAGGCCGATGCGAAACGAAAGGCATGGTGGTTTGGGGCCGTGATTGCCTTTGCCGTGATATTGGCGATTCTCTGGCGATGGACTGCGCTGAAGGACGTGGCAAGTATGGAAAATCTTCTTGCAGCGGCAGGCTATGTTCGTGAAAGTCCTCTGACGATTCCTATTGTCCTGATCTTGTTTGTGGTGGGAAGCTGCATCATGTTTCCCGTAACGCTGATGATTCTTCTCACCGCCCTTAGCTTTGGACCTGTCATGGGTTTTGTTCTGGCTTTTTCCGGCAGTCTTTTGGGCGGATTGGC
>JAFGGA010000212.1 GCA_016930835.1 Deltaproteobacteria bacterium | reverse complement strand
TTTGTAGTGACGACTTTTTAACTCTGAGCTAGTAAAATCAATAGGTTACGATAAGTATAACCCCCTAACTGCGGAAGTTGGGCTAATATAACACTGACAGATGATTGGGTGCTTTTTTATGGTAGAACAGGAAAGGAAGAGGCCAGATTTTTAACCCTAACGGGAAACACCTCATTGCTATGTCGTGATATCGATTTTAAACACGGAGAATATATCAAACAGGTTAAAGTACCTGTCTTTGCCAATTGAGGAATCAAATATTCCGGATAGTGCGTTTGATATGCATACAGACGAAGGGATAGAGGAGATGAAGCGAGGTTTGGGACATTTCTTTAATGGGGCAGCTTCGGTTAAAAATGAAAGATTTCCCGATGACCTGGAAGAACAAGGAAAGGAAGCTCATTATCAGGTACAAAGGGAAAGACTTTCAGAAGGTCAAGTGATAGAAAGAATTTGGGAAAAGTGTAGCGATCATGGCGGACAGATGAAGTTGCCATTTTAATAATACCTCATGATCAGGCATATTCATTTATAGGTTTGAGTGCCAGGTGATATTTGGCTGTAAGAGGGAAGTGCCACATGCGCGCCCGCAAAAGATGCCCGGCTTTTTTCACGTTTGGGCAGTGCGCTAATGTTGTCTTCCAGTTGTTTATTAATATAATCGGTGTGAAAATTCTTATATTTTGATTTTTGGCCGACGTTGACCAAAAAATCATTATCTCTTTGAATAACATCAAAAATTTCCTTATACGTAAAACTTTCCTTTCCAATAAATCCTGACAGCTTTTGTTAGTCAAATTCACTGAAAATAAATCATAATAAGGATAGTTGTTGACACTGGGCGGTTATCTGGTACAATGCCATCCGGTATTCTTACATAAATACAGCTAGTTATTAATGACAAGTCAAAAACGAATAAATGTCCAGGCATTAGAACCTTTCTGTAAGTGAAAACATGAGTCGATATCCGATTATTGTCCTACATCTGGTCTCATAAAAGGGATTGAGCATGAAAATCCGGTGGCAGATCACAGAGACGGATGTTGGAAAGGTGCGGAGATTTTATGATCGCCATAAGGACAATTCTTTCGTTAAAAACAGAATTAGCCGGAATGTAAAGAAATCAGCCCCCAAAGTGACCAAAGATCATTTCTGGGAGACGATGGTTTCTTGCCTTTTGACTACTCAGCAGCGCTCAGGTCCAGACAGTGCCGTCTCAAGTTTTATTTGTACAAATCCTTTCCCCTTAAATTTTTCCCTCTGTCGTTCTAAAAATAATCTTCAAAAATTTGTAGCGATACCATAACGAAATTTGGTGGCCTCAGAAGGGCTACTTCGAAGGAATAAACCACTGGCATGCCAGTGGTATGAACAATGGCTATGCCAGTGATTAGTGACGAGAAATAAAAAATCTCCTAAAATGAGAGCACCAGCTACCCAAGGAAGGAGATTTTCATGGAACGTTTCAATAGATTAGCACATTCAATCTGGGATTGTAAATATCACATCGTCTGGATCCCCGAATATAGACGAAAAGAATTGTAAGGAACCAAGGGACGGATAGTCGTAGATACGATTAAACAATGGGCACGCATCAAAGGAATTGAAAGTCTAGAGGGACATGCGATGCCTGATCATATCCATCCATGCGTCTCAATACCTCCCAAATATGCTGTTGTGAATGCCATTGGGCTACTCAAAGGGAAAAGCGCATCAGAGGTGATGAGCTTTGGAACAAAAAGCAGCCGAATGGTCCGAGGACGAACATTTTGGGCACGAGGATATTGTGTTAGCACAGTTGGTCTTAATGAAGAAACGATTCGAGAATACATCAGAAACCAAGAAAAAACAGATATGCTCCAAGAGGAGCTTACTCTATAACCAAAAATAAACTTTAAAGTAGCTGGGATGAGACCCCCTATGGGGGGCCTCATGATACCACCAGTTCACTGGTGGTATTCATTAATCTCAGAGCGTTCCGAGAACAGGATAAGCCTGTCCAAAACCCATCAAGAAAGGAGGTGATGCTATGAATTTGAAGAATAGGAATTCCCTTTCCAACATATCCTACCCAAATGTTACCGTTCTCATAGAACTAATCTCAAAACCGGGGATACTGTGGCCCTGGCTGAGACGTTCCGTCTTTGAGGGGTAGTCCTCATTTTCATTCGCTGTGTAATTTGCCTGTTAGTATGAAAATCATCTTTCACTTTATCTTAGATAAACATAGCGATAAAAAAGGCATAATACTTCAAAAATACAAGGTGTCAAATCTTGAGACTGCCTATTGGTATTTTCACATAACGCGTCGAAAATCCCTACGATTAAGGAACAAGTCTTCCTCTACCCCGATTGCGCATTTTAAATCAGCCTATTGAAACTTTACTGCTTCAGTCTGGATCTTCGGCAGGATATTCAATATCGTAATAGAGATATTCATCTGCCGAAAGGACCTGTGAACCTGAACCTATAACTGGATTTACAACTTTAGTTGACTTTTCAATTTGTCCGGAGGCCTTGCCGCTCTTTCCCATAACCTAAGGTGCTTTAGGATTTTCTTTATGACAAACTCATCTGTTGTAACCTGGAAATCTCTTCAAGTTGCTTCAATGCAGAAAGCGGGGAAACCTGGAATAATTCATCCCCATAAAAACACCCGTCAGGCCAGAAGATGGGCGGATGGGGTGAAATCCAAGTAAGTCACCGAATGCCTGCGCCGCAATAACTGGCCCCGGGTATGGCACCTTTTCCAGGACCACTGCCCTAAAAAATTCCTTCATTTATATGTCGATTGATAGGCAGCATTTCCCTCGCCTGTGCTTTCAAACGGCTATGTTTTTTTATGCTTTTTGTCCGCAAAACGGGTCGCCGCCTCGTCTCCGAATTTAAATCGAAAGGCTTGGGCCACGAGTTCCGCACAGTTCCCTGGATCAGGAATTTGATCACAATTGATTACAAGATCAAATTCCTCGGGAGGTGCGGATATTTTACCATAGACTTTATTGAAAAACCGCTTTTGCTCCCTATCTATCTGGTCTAACGCGCCTTCGGCATCTTCCTCATGAACATTCAGGGCCCCGGCAATATTTCTCACCCGATGATTTTTGGAACTGAGAAACCTGACGGACAAAACGCGATCCCTTGGTAAAATAAAATGGACCCCCCTGCCCACAAAGATTGTAGGCCCAAGAGAGGCTAAGGCAAGCACCCCGCTGAAAAGGTGCTTGATATAATCGCTTTCGATAAATGAGTCTTCCCCGTGGAATCCATCCCCGTTCCCTCTTGATTTCTTGGGATTGCACTCGTCAGTGGCAGAAACCGTTTCTTTTTTATGGTCTGCGCTTCTGGCTATCAAATCAAGGATCTCCCTGTCAACCACTCGATAACCGATTTTCTCCCCCAAAAGGTCTGCAATCATCAAGGCGCCTGTGCCGATTTTTCGAGAAAAATAGATCGTAGGTAAAATCTCTTTAGGGGGGTATCCTTGCTTCATCTTAAGCAGCAGATTATCCCATTCTTTGATATACATCTTTGCCAGATCGGCTGCATTAGGCCCAGGTCTTTTATATGCACTGGGAGTATGGTTCATACCACCGATATGGAAATTCATAGAAGCCTCCTTTTAGGGCTTTGATATCCTGACTCATTTCAGCATGAAATAAAAAAGACAAAAACCATGCCAAACGCGCAAGATATTTCATTTCTCTATAACTGTCTTATAATAATGGGAATTATCCATAAAAGGAGAAGTCGTCTAGGGGGCTTTGGTTGGACTTTATGTCAATGTTTTTAACGATGTGTAAAAATCCGGCTAAAACGATTCAGGATTTCTCTTGTTTTTCTTGACTAAGGGTTATGGCGGGCATAGGGACGTCATGAATCCCAATGGAGTTAATGTAAACGATGCCCGGAATGATATTATTCCGGTAAGACACTGGAAATTTATGAGCCGGAAGAGGTCTCCAGCCAATTCTCCATGAAACTTCTCGAACGGGGTTTTCAGATGTCTACGCGTGAATGGGATTATAGTCCTTGACCTTTGGAGGTAGCGGTACAGCCTTTGATGTCTGTGAGAGACCTGGACGGCACTGGATATGTATGGAAATTGGTAACGGTTCAGCCTTTTTAAAAATGATGAGATGCAAGGCTTGGATTCCGCGAGCAAGCCTGCCCCGCACTTGATGAGGGGTCGCGGAATGACGTTTGATTTGACTATCGCTATACCTTTATGAAGCAAGCATTTCATTTTTCCTCATGATTTCCCCTTTTCCGCATGCCTGCGCCGCGCCCGACGCGGTAGACAGGTCATTCCGCGACTTGATCGCGGAATCCAGTTGTTTAGATGTTTTGAAAATAGCTAAAATGTTACGGAAATTGAAATTTGTGATACGGTCATCGAGAGGCTACTAACCGAGGAGCTAAGCCCTCATAAATCCGACGACGATATGGAGGAATAAAAAAAAGGTAAAATTTGAAATCTTCGAAAATTGCTGAGATCCTTACCCAAGATCTGACCAAAGAATTATTCCCTACTAAATATCAACCCTTGCCGAATCTGCTTTCTTATGGATGTTTACCCGTTACCACAATGATGTCGAAGATGGAGGGCCATGTCAGGGGTTTGATGATGATGTTGGTTCCGAGCCTGAGCGCAAGCGCCTTTGCCTCATTTTGAAAGAGCGGTTCAAAGTAGACGGTTGTGGTTTGAAAATCGGAGCGCGGAGCAGAGCCAATGGAATCGATTTTATATCCCAGATCCGCAAGTTCTTTTGACATGTTTCTTGCCGAGACAAGACTTCCGTCGCCGGCAAGAACTTTAATGCTTACTTTTTGCGTATTTTTTGATAATTTAGATAAATCAGATGAAGAAACAGTGCTTTTTCCATTAATATCAACTTTATTTGAAATAGCGATATTTTCTTCTTTATTTATATTTATTTTTTCCTTTTTTAAACGTTCTATTTCTTCTTCTAATGTCTCATTTTGTGCCTTTATTTGGGCTATTGCAGTCTTGTTTTCATCTCTTATCCTATTATTCTCTTCCTGGAGACGATCTATCTGTTGCTGCAGATATTCGATCTCCATTTTGTTAGCGACTGTTTCTGTGCGGTCCTGACCCGGAGTGGTTTTTGAAAGATTGGCTTCCTCTTGAGAATTGCCCTCGAACGGTTTTGAGGTTGAACAACTTTGAAGCGAGAGTACTAGACAAATGGTAATGAACAAATAATGTTTAAGCATTTTCTCTCCCCATTTCAGAAAATGATAATCCTGAATTTGTCATTTCATGACAGTCATTTTATCCGGGAAATAGGGTGATCGTCAAGGTTATAAAAAACAAACCAGGCCATGCTATCAAAGAAACAAACATCCTTTGGCAGGGGAATTTTGATATTTTTGTCTGAATCCCAAATCATATCCATCAATACTATATAAAACAATGGATTTGCTGGATAAACGGCATGCTTAGAAATGTAGAATTTTCTCTGATAGATTCAAAGAATTCACCGCTTTTTTAGCATAACTATTCGTTAATTCATACAATTTAATTACTTGACAAAACGGTGCTGTCATATATACTCCAACCTATTTTTACCCAAGAGGCGAAAGGCTTGAAAATTGAGCCTATCCTGAATGATTTTAGACCTTAGAACCATCACGCATGAAACTCGGGGTTTTGATTTTTCTCTCGGTCCGGATTGGTGGAATATTACCGATCAGAAAGACCACCCAGGGGATCTTTGCACCCCTCTCTCGGTCCATATTGAGATCTATAAAACAGGCGAGAGATATATTTTATCAGGGGAGATCAGTGGGGGATTTCATATGACATGTGATCGATGTCTGGAATCTTACCATAAAGACATCGCATCAGAATTTCAGATTATTCTTACACCCCCTTCATGGGAGTCAAATAAACCTGAAACAGAGCTCTCTGATAAGGATATGCAGGTGGGATTTATCAGCGAAGAGGAGATGGACCTGGGAGAGATTATTCGAGAACAAATCTATCTATCCTTTCCCATTAAATCTCTTTGCAAGGAGGATTGTTTAGGTCTATGTCCGGTTTGTGGAGCCAATCTAAATACTCGACCATGCTCATGCTTAAAGGATAAGGGTCACCCTGGGTTTTTAGAACTTAAAAGAGTTAAGTTAGAAGGAGAAAAATAAAAATAAGATGGCTGTACCAAAGAAGAAAAAATCAAAATCAAAGCGCGATATGCGCCGATCTCATGATCATATTACTATGCCCAAAGCATCCTTGTGCCCTCAATGCCATGAGCCAATTCTTGCGCATCACGTCTGTTCGCATTGCGGAACCTATAAGGGTAAAACTTTATTAAAGGTTAAAGAGAAATAATCGGGATCTAGGCATTCAAGTTTGAATTTAGATCCGAGTCTTTCAGAGGGTGCCTGAATACGGATAAGAGCATATCACATGGCCCGAATACCAGCCTTTAACTATTCGATTGTAATATTCGTTTTAACAATGAGGGTGAGATGACGGATCGAGCGAGAGTTATAGTAGTTACAGGTGGTTCAAGAGGTATTGGAAGAGCGGTGGCACTTCGATTTGCACAAGAAAAGCCTAGGATTATTCTCCTCCATTATGATCCGGATGAGTCCGCCGCTGATGAGACATCAGCCTTGCTTCATGAACAAGGGATAGAGGCGGAAACTCATAAAGTGGACGTTTCATCCCACAAAGATGTGAATGGAATATTTCATGATATTATTTCACGTTTCGAAAAAGTGGATGTCCTTGTCAATAATGCCGGTATCACAAGAGATACGCTTTTGATGAAAATGGCGGAAAGTGATTGGGATCTGGTCCTGAATGTGAACCTTAAAAGTGTATTTAATTGTACCCAAGCCGTTATTCGAACCATGATCAAACAACGGAGCGGAGCTATAGTCAATATCGCTTCCATAACGGGTCAAATAGGAAATCCAGGCCAAGCCAATTATGCCGCTTCAAAAGCAGGAATCATGGGTTTTACGAAAACCGTGGCGCGTGAGGTCGCACCCCGGGGGGTGACCATTAACTGTGTGGCTCCTGGCTTTATCGATACGGAGATGACAGCCATATTACCGGAAAAGATAAGAGAGGCATTAAAAGGTCAGATTCCCATGGGAAAAATGGGTAGACCTGAAGATGTCGCGGAGGCCGTTTGTTGGCTCTGTTCCGATGGGGCCTCTTACATAACAGGACAAACTATTCATGTGAATGGTGGAATGTATATGTAAATGATTTGAATTCTCAGTAATTAGATAATTCATTATGAGGGAGGTAAACCGAATGTCTGAAATTGAACAAAAAGTGAAAAAAATTATCTGTGAACAACTGGATGTGCCGGAAGAAGATGTGGTTTTGACGGCTTCTTTTGTGGATGATTTAGGGGCTGATTCACTTGATCAGGTAGAATTGATCATGGCCATGGAGGAGGAGTTTGATGTTTCCATTCCTGATGAAGATGCGGAAAAAATAGCGACTGTTCAGGATGCTATTAACTATATTATCAAAGCTAAGGGATAGATATTTTTAGCCGATGGAGAAAAAGGTATTATCAGGAGTGGAATGATATGCAGAGGAGAGTAGTTGTTACGGGATTAGGAATGGTGACTCCTCTTGGTACTGGTGTCAAGAAAAATTGGGAGGCGGTATGCGCGGGAAAAAATGGCATCGGCCCTATAACCAAATTTGATGCATCTCCATTTGCGTCTCAAATTGCCGGTGAAGTCAAGGATTTTCGGTCTGAGGATTTCATGGATAGGCAACAGATCCGACGGTTTGACGTGTTTATTCATTATGCCGTCGCGTCGGCACGTATGGCTATGGAAGACTCACGCCTAAAAATCGATTCATATAATCAACATCGGGTGGGCTGCTTAACGGGAACCGGTTTGGGTGGCCTGGCCATGCTGGAACATTATAAAGAGGTCCTTATGGAAAAGGGCCCCGGAAGGATCAGTCCTTTTTTTATTCCGGGTATTATCAATAATATGGTCCCGGGCCAGATCGCCATTGAAATGGGGGCACGGGGACCCAATCTATCCATCGGGACCGCGTGTGCGGCCAGTTGTCATGCTATCGGGGAGGCCTTTCGATTCATCCGTGAAGGTCTGGCTGATATCATGATCTCTGGGGGGTCCGAAGCCGTAGTCACCCCCCTGGCTTTAGGCGGCTTTTGTTCAATGAAGGCCTTGTCCACGCGAAATCATGAACCTGAAAAGGCGTCACGTCCTTTTGATCTTCATAGAGATGGATTTGTTATGGGGGAGGGCGCAGGCATCCTTATTTTGGAGGAGATGACCCATGCCCTCGACAGGGAGGCCGATATATATGCTGAATTGGTTGGATATGGTCTTTCCTCTGACGCCTACCACGTATCTGCACCAGACCCCGAAGGGGAGGGAGCGATTAGTTGTATGAAAATGGCCATTGATTCCGCGGGGCTTGAGCCCACGGATGTGGATTATATCAACGCACACGGGACTTCCACCAAACTGAATGATTTATCGGAAAATAAGGCTATCAAGGCCGTTTTTGGTGATCATGCCTACAAGTTGGCCATCAGTTCCACCAAGTCCATGACTGGCCACCTCCTGGGAGGAACTGGGGGTGTGGAATCCATTTATTCCGTTTTAACCATTAAATACGGTATCATCCCACCTACCATCAATTATGAAACCCCGGATCCTGATTGCGATCTGGATTATGTCCCGAATGAGGCTAGAAAGGCCGATGTTGAGGTCGTCATGACCAACTCTTTCGGTTTTGGTGGAACAAACGGTTCATTGGTGTTTAAGGCATTCGAGCCTTAGATCGATATCACACAATATTTTCAATCCATTACAATCCGCCGATTCATAGGGAGCCTTTTTATGAAAATTATCATCGGATCCGATCATGCGGGTTTTGATATGAAAGAGGAGTGTCGGTCGCACCTGGAGGGATCTTCATCCCACCAGATCACCGATATAGGCGTTTATAATCGTGATTCATCCGATTATCCAAGGATTGCTCAGATCGTGGCTCGGTCCGTAGCAGCAAGGGAATACGATCGAGGGATATTGATTTGCGGTTCAGGGATCGGCATGTCGATTGCCGCCAATCGTTTTAAGGAAATTCGAGCCGCTTTGTGCCATAATCTCTACCTTGCACGCATGAGTCGCCTTCATAATGACGCCAATATCTTGGTGATGGGAGGCCGGGTGATCGGAGTTGGGCTGGCCCTTGAGATGGTCGATACCTTCCTGAACACGCCATTTGAGGGAGGCAGACATCAAAAAAGGCTGGATATGATAGATTGTTGAGAGGCATGTTTTGAAAGATATACCTTTAGAGAAAATTGATCCTGAAGTCTTTGAGGCGATCCATCAAGAGGTTGATAGAGAGAGAAGCAGCCTGGTCATGATCGCATCGGAAAATTATGCATCCCGGGCCGTCATTGAGGCTCAAGCCAACGTGATGAGCAATAAATACGCTGAAGGATACCCGGATAAGCGCTACTATGGCGGGTGCGAATATGTCGATATTGTGGAAAAGCTGGCCAGGGAGAGGGTCAAGAGACTTTTCAAGGCTGAATATGTCAATGTTCAACCCCATTCAGGATCTCAGGCCAATATGGCTGTTTATTTTTCCGCACTGAAGCCGGGGGATACGATCCTGGGCATGGATCTAACACACGGCGGCCACTTGACCCATGGGAGTCCCGTCAGTTTTTCAGGAACCTTATTTCACTCTGCCTCATATGGGGTGAATCGCGAGACCCAAACCATTGACTTTGACCAGGTATACAATCGCGCCAAGACAGTCAGACCAAAAATGATCATTGTCGGTGCGAGCGCCTACCCAAGAGCCATTGATTTTGACCGTTTTCAAGAGATAGCCCACGAATTTGGCGCTTTTCTCATGGCCGATATTGCACACATCGCCGGCCTGGTAGCGGTTGATCTTCATCCATCCCCCGTGGGAAAGGCGGATTTTATCACATCCACAACCCATAAGACCCTTCGAGGCCCCCGGGGTGGCCTGATCATATCGACCGAAGAACATAGACAAAGCCTGAACAAGGCCATTTTCCCGGGAATCCAGGGCGGACCCTTTATGCATATCATTGCGGCCAAGGCCGTATGTTTCAAAGAAGCCTTGATGCCGGAGTTTAAGGAGTATCAACAGCAAGTGCTCGCTAATGCCAAAGTACTGGCGGATGAACTGAAGAAATTCGGCTTCAATCTTGTGTCTGGCGGCACGGACAATCATTTGATTTTGATCAATTTGACTTCAAAAGGGTTAACTGGTCTTGATGCGGAAACGGCATTGGCCAAGGCAGGTATTTACGCCAATAAGAACACGATTCCTTTTGAAGAAAAAAGCGCCCAAATCACCAGCGGATTGAGGATCGGGACACCCGCCCTGACGACAAGGGGGATGAAAGAAGCGGAAATGAAAATCATCGCGGAACTCATTCAGAAGGTATTACATAGCCCTGATGATGAAAGAGGGTTGCAGAATATACGATCTACAGTAAGTGAGCTTTGTCGGCAATTCCCCATTTATGAGTTTCTAAACAGGTAATCATCCTGATTCAAGAGTGCATCGACCGTGATGAGACCTTCCTGGCCTGAATATTTCATGTCCATTACAGAACTGGTTGCCAAGCGAGCCACATGCCTGAGGCGTCGTGTAGGTGCTATTTTGGTCAAGGACAAACGCATTTTGGCCACCGGTTATAATGGGGCACCCGCCGGACTCAGTCACTGTGAGACCGTTGGTTGTCTCAGGGAAAATTCCGCCATTCCATCAGGAGAGCGGCATGAACTCTGCCGTGGTCTTCACGCCGAGCAAAATGCGATCATACAAGCGGCGAACCATGGAATATCCATCAAAGATTCAATTCTTTATTGTACTAATAAGCCATGTGTGATATGCACAAAAATGATTATTAATGCGGGAATAAAAAAGATATACTTTCAAGAAGGCTATGATGATCCTTTGGCGGATCAGATGCTTGCTGAAGCCGGTCTGGAGATCGTGAGGTTCCATTATGAAATGCCCATATTGCACAAAAATTGATAATAAAGTGATTGATTCGCGATTAAGTAAGGATGGCCGAACCATAAGAAGAAGGAGAGAATGCCTGGAGTGTTCCCGAAGATTTACCACATACGAGAGGCTCGAGGAAATACTCCCCATGGTCGTTAAAAAGGATGGACGCAGGGAACCGTTTAATCGCGATAAAATCATTGAGGGTATTAAAAAATCATGTCAAAAAAGACCGGTCAGCATCACGAAGATTGAAGAATTCGTTGACTCTCTCGAGGTTTATTTCCACGAACTTGGAAAAAAAGAGATAGAAAGTAAAGAAGTCGGGGAAAGGGTCATCAATAGTCTCAAAGAGTGGGATGAAGTGGCCTATGTCCGGTTTGCTTCGGTATACAGACAGTTTAAGGATATCAATGAATTCATGAATGAGCTTGAGGATATCCTCAAATCCAAGAGAGAAACTGAGAGTTCATAGATCCCAACCACTTCAATCACTCCCTAAAAAAAAGCCTCTGTTCTAAAGGGTTTGGTTTACCCTCTTCAATATTCTAAATTTTAAAGGTTTTGCCAGATCCACAACGACTACAAACTAAATAGGTTGGAGCAGGCACTCTTTGACTAGCCCGGATGAAAAATACATGAGAGAGGCCATTCGCTGGGCCAAAAAGGGGATCGGCAGAACATCCCCGAACCCAATGGTTGGGGCGGTCATTGTTCGGGATAACCGAATCATCAGCGCGGGCTACCACCAACGCGCCGGAGTCGACCATGCGGAAGTAGACGCCTTAAAAAAAATGAGTGAGTCCGCCGTCCTAACCGGTGATGTGATGTATGTAACCTTGGAACCTTGTAACCATCATGGCCGAACAGGGCCTTGCACGGAGGCTATTCTTAAGAGCGGCTTGAGAAAAGTCGTTATCGGCATGCAGGACCCGAACCCGAATGTGGTCGGGGGTGGTGGTGCCTTTCTACGGGGAAAAGGTGTCGAAGTTACGATTGGTGTGCTGGAGTCCGAATGTTCGAAATTGAATGAAGCTTACATTAAGTTCGTCAGTACGCGGCGTCCTTTTGTCATTGCCAAATCCGCCCTCACCATGGATGGGTGGACGGCCACCTCAGCCGGTCAATCCAGATGGATCACCAATGAACGATCAAGGGCGTTTGTTCATAGACTGCGGGATCAGGTGGATGCAGTCTTGGTGGGTATCGGAACGATCCTTGCGGATGACCCATTGCTTACCACGAGGCTAAAGAATAAACGTGGAAAGGACCCTATTCGTGTTATCGTGGATACAAACTTAAAAACACCCCATAATGCCAAGGTAATAACGCATCCATCCGCTTCAAGGACGTTGATCATGGTGAATGAAGATGTCCGGGCCGAAGCACTAAGACTCTTTGAGAACAGCCCGGTCTCTATCGTTCGTTGCCCCATCAAGGAGGGAAACATTGATCTCGGCGTTATGTTGGATATCCTGGGGGACATGTCCATTACGTCTCTTTTGGTAGAGGGTGGAGCCGCTATTATGGGTACTTTGATTCGTGAACATCTCATAGACAAGTTCCATATTTTCAAGGCTCCCAAGATACTCGGTGGAGGAGACGGTATTCCCATGGCGGGAGGTCACGGTCCCGGAGATATGGGGGAAGCCCTGGGGCTTAAGGATATCAGTGTTAGACGATTCGGGGATGATTTCCTTTTTACGGGTTATCCTGTCTATTCGCGTTAGAGAAGAGGTTTTGAACAACGTGTTTACCGGAATTATCGAAGGAATCGGAAAGGTCAAGCAAGTAGCTTTATCCGGCCAGGATATGCGATTGTCCATATTATCCTCGTTTGATCTGTCTGATACCAAGCCAGGTGATAGTATTTCGGTTAATGGCGTTTGCCTGACCATCACGGATATCCATGATAGAACCTTCCTCGCGGACGTTTCAGGTGAAACCCTTTCCCGCAGCGCACTCGGACGGTTAAAGATTGGAGATGATGTGAACCTGGAGAGGGCCCTTCGGCCTATGGATCGTCTGGGCGGTCATATTGTGACCGGTCACGTGGACGGGGTCGGCGAGATATTGAATAAGGAGCAGGTCCAAAGATCCTGGCGTATCCGCATCAGGATCTCCAAAGATCTGATAAGGTATGTTATTGAAAAAGGGTCTATCGCCGTTGACGGGATCAGTTTAACGATAAATCATTGCCAGAATACGTTCTTTGAGGTAAATGTGATTCCTGAAACAGGTAGAAAAACCACGTTGCTGAGAAAAAAGGAAGGAGATCCGGTTAATATTGAAACGGATGTCATCGGCAAATATATCGAAAGATTGATTAATCAAGAAAGGATATCCGAAAAAGGACCGGCACCCCCCGTCATTGACCGGGAGATGCTGCGTCAATATGGATTTGGTGATTAGGTGTTATGGGTATTGCAATGATTGAAGATGTTTTGGAAGACCTGAAACAGGGCAAGATGATCATTCTTGTTGATGATGAAGATAGGGAAAATGAGGGTGACCTCACCATGGCCGCTGAAAAGGTGACCCCTGAAGCCATTAATTTCATGGCAAAATATGGGAGGGGGCTTATTTGTCTGTCTCTGGCCCCGGATATTGTCGAACAACTCAAGCTCCCTCTAATGGTCTATGACAACCGTTCCCCTTTTAAAACCGCATTTACGGTCTCCGTTGAGGCCCGGACCGGTGTGACAACTGGGATCTCCGCGGCGGATAGGGCGCATACCATATTGACTGCCGTAGCTGAAGATTGCAAACCGGATGATCTGGTACAACCAGGCCATGTTTTCCCGCTGCGAGCCAGGCGAGGTGGAGTATTGTTCCGCACGGGACAGACGGAGGGCTCAGTAGACCTAGCGCGCCTGGCGGGGCTAAGACCCGCGGGAGTCATCTGTGAAATCATGAATGATGATGGGACCATGGCCAGGATGCCGGACCTGCAGATCTTTGCCAAGCAACATGATCTCAAAATCGCCACCATCGCTGATCTCATCGCTTATCGGATGAGAAAAGAATCTTTTGTCCATCAGGTGGCGGAAACCGTTCTTCCCACCCGTTTTGGTGAATTTAAGGCCGTAGCATTTGTGAATGACATTGATTCCTTTGAGCACATTGCTCTCGTAAAGGGAGAGATTGATCCGGAGAAGGAAGTCTTAGTCAGGGTTCATTCTCAATGCATCACGGGAGATGTCTTTGGTTCATTCCGGTGTGATTGCGGCAGCCAGCTGGAAAAGGCCATGAAAATGGTCCAAGACGAGGGGCAGGGCGTTATCCTATATCTCCAACAGGAAGGAAGGGGGATCGGTCTCGCCAACAAACTTAAGGCCTATGCTCTTCAAGACAAAGGCCGTGATACGGTTGAAGCCAATGAAGAGTTGGGGTTTGAAGCGGATCTAAGGGATTATGGTGTCGGGGCACAGATCCTGGCCGCACTGGGTGTGAAAAAGATGAGATTGATGACCAATAATCCTAAAAAAATTAAAGGGTTGGAGGGTTATGGGCTTACTGTGGAGGGCAGGGTGCCGATAGAGATAGAACCCAAACCGGAAAATCTGAAATATTTAAGAACCAAATGCCAGAAATTGGGACATATGATGAACATCAAGGATACGGATTAGATAATCCATGGGATCTTTATCCGTAGGGAGCCACTTCGTATCCAATAAATCGTATGATAAAGAGAGGAGCATGAACATGGCAAAGATCTTCGAAGGCAAGATTTCGGCGGAGGGATTTCGTTTTGCGATTATTGTCAGCCGATTCAATGATTTTATCAGCTCCAGACTGGTAGATGGAGCCATGGACGCGCTGAAGAGACATGGGGCTGATGAAAATAAAATTTCTTTAATAAAGGTGCCGGGTGCATTCGAGATTCCCGTAACAGCTAAAAAACTGGCGAGTAGTGATCAATATGACGCAATTATTTGTTTGGGGGCCGTTGTAAGGGGGTCGACTCCCCATTTTGATTACGTAGCAGCTGAGGTTTCAAAAGGGATTGCACAGGTTGCCCTTGACGGGAAGATTCCGGTTGCCTTCGGTGTCCTGACGACGGATAACCTGGAACAAGCCATTGAGAGGGCTGGTAGTAAAGTGGGTAATAAAGGTTGGGATGCAGCGGTTGCAGCCATGGAAATGGTTAATCTCTTTAGAGAATTCAAGTAGTTTTCTGATATCAAAGTTGTTCTTTGAGTAGTGGGTTGTATGGGAAAGAGACGCAAGGCCCGGGAATTAGCGATTCAGGTCCTTTTTCACCTGGAATTCAGCCCTGGTGATCCGGATGAGGTGTTTGATCTGATATGTGAAGTGTTTAATCCACTCAAGAAAATCAGGGCCTTTTCCAAAGCTTTGGTCTTGGGCGTTTGTAAAAACAAGCCATACCTGGATGAACTGATCCAGCAGGCCTCAACGAACTGGCGACTGGAAAGAATGGCTCGAGTGGATCGTTGTATTCTCCGTCTAGGCGTCTTTGAGATCGTTTTTGCTAAGGATATACCGCCCAAGGTATCCATTGATGAATCCGTTGAACTGGGAAAGATCTTTGGAACGGATGACTCAGGTGCTTTTATCAACGGGATATTGGATAATATTTACAATCAGTTGGAGAAAGAGGATAGATTTCAAAAGAATCACCTATGAAACTGGATCTGCGATTTTCAAACCGTCCACTCGAGGATCTATGGTGTCAGGCCGTAACCGCCCTAGTTTTTCAAGAAGCCGATATTACTGATGAATCCATCTTAGGGTTAAATACCAAGATGGGAGGCTTTTTAAGCCATCTGAAGGAGAGCGGATTCTGGACCGGTGAAAGGGGCGAGCGCCTGCTTGTGGCGCCTCAAGATATGATCCCCTCTGATAAAGTGCTTTTTTATGGTCTGGGGCGCAGATCAGGATATAAGATATCCATTGTGGAACAAGGTGTTCAAGAATTGGGTAAGGCCTTTCGTGATATGAGGGTGAATGAATTCGGCATCGCCATTCCGATCGTCGAGACACCTCACAAAGACTACCCATCCCTGTTGGAGATCGCCATTCAGTATCTCGTTAAGCCTTTTTATGAACACCATAACCATGATCTAAATTTTATCTTAAAGATAATCGTCTTTATTGAGCGGGATTTTATTGAACGTTTGTATCTGGTTGTGGATCGATTGAGATTGTATTTTTCCGCCTTGATGGAAGTCTCCATCATTGTGGATCGTAAAACAAATGATACCCAGGTGGTGAATGACGGATAAATGAAAGAAAGGTGATAATCGGTTTTGAAGTATAATCCAAAAAAGATCGAGAAAAAATGGCAGGAACGATGGGAGCAAGAAGGCCTGTTCAAGGTCCAAGAGCTTGCCGACAAGGAAAAGTATTATCTCTTGGAGATGTTCCCCTATCCATCGGGCAGGATCCATATGGGGCATGTCCGGAACTATACCATTGGGGATGTGGTGGCAAGGTATCAGAGGATGAAGGGTAAAAATGTCCTTCACCCGATGGGTTGGGATGCGTTCGGTCTTCCAGCGGAGAATGCAGCTATTGAAAACCAGACCCACCCTCATCGATGGACCTATGATAATATCGCAAATATGAAAGCTCAACTGAAAAGAATGGGCTTTAGCTATGATTGGGATCGTGAATTAGCCACATGCGATCCTGATTATTATCGCTGGGAACAACTTATCTTCTTGAGGATGTATGAGAAAGGATTGGCCTACAAGAAAAGGACCCATGTTAACTGGTGTGAAAGCTGCCAGACTGTTTTGGCCAAGGAGCAGGTGGTGAACGGGTGCTGTTGGCGGCATACGGATCAGGAGGTCCAACTCAAGGAGATGGATTCATGGTTTTTTAGGATCACCGACTACGCGGAGGATATCCTGGCGCATTGCGACGAGCTTCCTGGTTGGCCTGAACGGGTGATTACCATGCAAAAAAACTGGATCGGGAAAAGTCACGGTGCCATTATTCGATTCCCACTGGTAGGCTCCCAGGATGTGATTGAGGTGTACACGACCCGTCAGGACACGCTCTTTGGTGCCACGTTTATGTGCTTCGCGCCTGAGCACCCCATGCTCAAGGAGATCGTCAAGGGTCTCCCACAGGAGCGGGATGTAATGGGGTTTGTCGAACGAACCCTGCGGGTGGACAGCTTTATCCGAACAGCGGATTATACCGTAAAAGAAGGGGTTTTTACCGGGAGGTACTGTCTCAATCCCATGACACAAGAAAAGATCCCCATTTATGTGGCCAATTTCGTGCTGTTTGACTATGGTACGGGGGCCATTATGGCGGTTCCAGCCCACGATCAGCGTGATTTTGATTTCGCCAGAAAGTATCAAATCCCTGTTCGTGTCGTGATCCAGCCGGAAGGACAAAAATTGGATGGGGATACCATGACGGAGGCTTATGCCGAAGAAGGTATTTTGGTCAATTCCGGGCCATTTGACGGTCAGCGTAACTTGGACGCCTTGGATAGTGTTGCCGAGCACCTTGAGTCGAAAGGGATTGGTTTCAAGACGGTGAACTTCAGGATACGTGATTGGAATATCTCCAGGCAACGGTATTGGGGCGCTCCCATCCCGATCATTTATTGTGAAAAATGTGGAACCATGCCGGTGCCTGAAGAGGATTTGCCGGTGGTTCTTCCTCTCGATCTGAGATTGAGGGAAGGCGGTGGCTCACCCCTGCCATTTGAGCCCTCTTTTTATCAGGCCACCTGCCCGAAATGTAAAGGCGAGGCCCAGCGCGAGACCGATACCATGGATACCTTTGTGGAATCTTCTTGGTATTTTGATCGATATGCCAGCCCCCGTTATAACGAAGGGCCTTTGGATAAGAAAAAGGTGGATTATTGGATGCCGGTGGATCAATACATCGGCGGGATCGAGCATGCCATCCTTCATCTCTTGTATTCCCGATTCTTTACAAGGGTCTTGAATGATTTTGGTTATGTAAATGTGAAAGAGCCGTTCAGCAATCTTCTGACCCAAGGGATGGTGTGCAAAGAGACGCAGGAATGTCCTGTTCATGGATATTTATTCCCACATGAGGTGAAAGACGGCCGATGCATCAAGTGTGACTCGCCCATCATAATCGGGAATACGGTAAAGATGTCAAAATCTAAAAAGAATGTGGTGGACCCTACCGAATTGGTGGACCAATATGGGGCGGATACGGTAAGGATGTTTTGCCTCTTCGCCTCACCGCCGGAGCGTGATCTGGAATGGAGTGATCAAGGAGTTGAAGGTTCTTTTCGGTTTCTACAAAGGATGTGGCGATTGATCACCGACCATATGGAGGCCATTTCCAGGGTTAAACCTTATCAAGGACAAGATTCTTTGCCTGCCTACCTGCAAGATATTCATCGAAAGACACATGAGACCATTAAAAGGGTCTCCATTGATATCGAAGATCGATTTCATTTTAATACGGCTATTAGCGCTGTGATGGAATTGATCAATGATGTGACTCGGTACCTGAACAGCGATCAGGCCATGAATGATCAAGCCTGGTCCGTGATCAGAGAAGCGGTGGAAGCGACGATCCTTCTTTTATCCCCCGTGGTCCCGCATATCACGGAGGAATTATGGCAGATGCTTGGAAATCATTCATCCACCCTGATGAGTCCATGGCCGCGGTATCAGGAAGAGGCCTTACAGGTGGAAAAGATCCTTCTTGTCGTTCAGGTAAACGGTAAGGTCAGAAGTCGTATTGAGATTCCTGCCTCCTATTCCGATAAAGAGATCGAGACGGCGGCCCTCAAAGATGATAGGGTTTTGAAGTTTGTCGGAGATCAAAAGATTAAAAAGGTCATTGTTGTGAAGAAAAAACTGGTCAACGTGGTTATCTGACGTGAATTCCATATTGATACGCGACATACAATCCGGGTAAATAACTGTGGTTGAACATGTGTTGAGATATCAATCCCGGCTGCTTTTAACCCTGTTTCTCTCGATTCCGGTGATCCTCAGCGGCTGCGGTTATAGTTTCCAGGACCAAGGTGAATCTGGAGAAATTACAAGTATCGCCATCCCTCTAATGACCAGCACATCCACGGGAAAGGGTTTTGAGGCCGATTTTACCAGTATCATACGAAATGAATTTATCAGTCATGCACGGATCCCCATCCTTTCAAGAGAAGAAGCCCAAGCCGTTCTGATTGGCCATATTCATGAAATCCAAAGGGAGTCCGTGTCTTTTAGTCGGGAGCCTTTTGGGGTTGGTGACCATCTGTCCTATTATGAGACCACGAATGCCGCTCTTTTAAGGATCAAATTGGATGTCCATTTGAAAGATAGGATCACGGGAAAAACCATCTGGCGGGAAAAAACGATGGAGGAGCGGACCCGATATGATATTGGGGCAGATCCCATTACCGACCGGTTCAATCAACAACAGGCCATCCTAAAAGTCGCAAGGGCTCTGGCCAAACGGTTATACCTTAAGACCATGGAACGTTTTTAAATGCCCACGGATTTACACCCAGAGGATATCCTCAAATCATTAGAGAAACGGAAATTGGCCCCCTTTTATCTCTTTTACGGGCCAAATGAATTTCGACTTGAAAGGGTTGTTGATGCCATCAGAAATAGCTATATCCCGGAAGGCGCGAGGGACTTTAATCTTGAGATAGGCTACGGCGGCGAGGTTGATGCGGGCAAGATCATTCACCAGGCTCAGACCCTTCCTTTCATGGCTCCGAATCGCCTGATTATTGTTCGTAAAACAGAGGCATATACCACCGAGCAACTCGAAGAGTTTCTCGATTACCTGGAAGATCCTTCACCATCCACTTGCCTCATATTCATCGCTTCCAAGGCGGATTTCAAAAAGAGGTTTTTTAAAAAAATCCGATCTTCCGGTTTGAGTGTTCTTTTCGCGGAGCTCAAAGAAAATCAGATTGTACCGTGGATCATGCGAACGGCTAAGGAATTAGGCATGAAGATCGACGGGCCCTCCTGCGCTTATCTTCAGCAGACTGTAGGAAACAACCTTAGAGACCTTTATGCGGAGCTTATCAAACTTCAACTCAGACATGAAGACAGGAAAGTCACAGTAGATGATGTGAAAGAGCTTGCCGTCCATAGCCGGGTATATTCCATCTTTGAGCTTATGGATGCTGTTTCATCAAGGGATATCGGGGAGTCCCTATCGGTATTGAATCGATTTCTGGAGGAAGAAGATAAAACGGGCGCGCCATTGCGAATTATCGGAATGTTAAACAGGCAAACCCGGATTTTATGGCGCGTGAAGTCCATATTGGATAAAGGGGGGAGGGCAAAGGAAGTATCGGAAAAATTGAACATGCCGTCTTTTTTTATAGGGAACCTTCTGAACCAGGCACGTCGATGGTCTGTCGATGATTTTCATCGTGCTTTATCACTTTTGTACCAGGCAGACGGTCTTCTTAAGACCGGATCCCGGCCAAAGCCGGTTTTAGAAAATTTGATTTTAACCCTTTGCCGTTAAGTCCGTCGAGGTTGATTTTAGGCGATTGACATGGCGAGAGAGGCGGGAAATCTTTCGTGCCGCCCTTTTTTTATGTATTACACCCTTGGAAGTGCCTTTTTGAAGAATCGATGCAGCTTTGCGGAGGTTTTCTTTGGCCTGTTCTTCAGAATTATTGGCTACCGCGGTTCTGACCGCCTTGACGATATTTTTAGAGCGGGTTTTGATACTCAGATTTCTTGTTTTTCTTTTTTCATCTTGTCTTACCCTTTTAAGGGCTGATTTATGATTTGCCAATTTTGAACTCCTTTTTCCTCAAATTTAAAACCTATTTATTTAGATAATTATTTTCTGGTTGTCAAGGGGTTTCTTTTATCAACATCATCGGCGGAATGCCTATCTCTATTTGAAATAAATATGTATTGATGAATATTGCCACCCCATCTAACTCCGAGAAGGACAATGTCAGTAAGGCAGCGGGTATTGTTGGCTTTTTTACGCTCCTGAGTCGTATCCTGGGTCTGGTTCGGGATATGATTGTCGCCAATTTTTTCGGTGCCGGTATGGCTGCCGATGCCTTTTACGTAGCCTTTCGAATCCCGAATCTTTTAAGGCGGCTATTTGCTGAAGGCTCACTAACCATTGCCTTTATCCCCATCTTCACCGAGTATTTACGAAAAAAAAATCAAAAGGACGCCTTTGAATTGGTCAGGGTTGTCCTGACTGTTCTATCACTTATCCTGGCGGTTGTGACGATCCTGGGTATCCTGTTCGCTCCTTGGATTGTTCGAATCCAGGCCTGGGGATTCGGTGGATTCGGTGTGAAATATGAGCTAACGGTCGTCCTCACACGAATCACATTTCCGTATATTTTCCTTGTAAGTATCGTAGCCCTATTCATGGGGGTATTGAATTCACTGAAGCATTTCGCCGCGCCGGCGGCGGCCCCCATTTTCCTCAATGTGGGAATCATCGGTGCCACTCTTTGGATTTCCCCTCACTTATCGCAACCCATTATCGGAACGGCAGTGGGTATCTTGATAGGAGGGTGCCTCCAGGTTTTTCTCCAGATACCATGGCTCCTTAAGCAGGGCATATCCCTTTTTCCGCGATGGATACCGAACCACCCTGCCGTCAAAAGGATCGGCTTATTCATGTTGCCTTCCGTTTTTGGTTCCGCTGTATATCAGTTTAATCAATTTATCGGTACCTTGCTGGCTTCCTTTCTGGTTGAAGGGAGTGTTTCATGGCTGTATTACGCAGATCGTGTTGTCCAATTTCCTTTGGGCGTGTTTGCCCTCGCAGTCAGTACGGCAGCCCTGCCTTCACTTTCAAGACAGGCTGTGGAAAAGGATTTAAATGGTTTTATGGAGACAATTAATCATTCATTACGCATAACCTTCTTTATCACCATACCGGCCATGGTCGGTCTGATCGTGCTGCGAACCCCCCTTGTTCAACTTTTTTTTGAAAGGGGGGCCTTTGATTCAAACGCAGCTGAAATGACGGCTTACGCCCTTATGTTTTATTCGACCGGTCTCTGGGCTGTCTCCGGAATGCGAATTTTGGTTTCAGCCTTCTATGCCATGCAAGATACCAAGACGCCCGTAAAGATCGCCTTTGTTTGTCTGATCGTGAACATCTTACTAAGCATTATGCTTATGGTTCCGATGGAGCACGCTGGCCTTGCCTTGGCCTTGTCCCTTTCCTCTTTTTTTCAGCTCATCCTCCTGGTGTTTTTCCTCAGGCTGAGAATCGAACAATGGCATCCCCAACAATTAATGGGGCCAGTGTTGAAGTATGTGATGGCCTCGATAGGGATGGGGATAACGGTTTATTTTTTATATGCATGGTGGTTACATCTGGAAATCGCGCCGGGAACAGGGGGTTTTTTGGCCGGGGTGATGGGAATAGTCTTGTTCGGTGTGATCATCTATTTTGGGATGGCTCGCATTCTGGGTTGCCAAGAGGTATCATCCATCTTGAGTTCGTTACGAATCAGGTTGTCTTCGTTGAGAGATGTATAACCCCAAAATATACTCACCTTTTTGTGCTCCAGTCACTTTCATTTCAACGTAAATGAAGCATCTTTTTTGATACCGGCAATAATATCACGAAGTCTCGGATGAACTTGCCAAAGATCCCTTGGTTTGATCCTGATCAAAAGACAACCTCGGCATCGGTTTAATGGATCTGGATATGCGTTTTTTCATCATGGGGGTCAAAAGAAATGAAGTTCGGCCTGATTGTTTTTGAAAGTTGTTGTTTTTCAGCAGGCCATGGCGGCCTTCGGGTGTTGAACTTGAAAAGAGATCCCCATACCCCGAAAACCGTTCTTGGAAAGGCATGATCTGGTTTTATTTTAAAAATATCTATGCATGAATTTCAATCAAAAAGGTGTCTCAAGATCGATGGCTTGGTCTGAATCATCTTATCATCATCAAGGGATTTTAGCCTATCTTTGACTCTCATGGGAGTATGTGTTAAAAATTGTATATTGTAATCTAGTCGCGCTCGCCAGAGTATATCGCGGCCTGATGACGGGATGATCAGCCCGCACACAAGGTCACGGCTTGACAAGATGGCGAGGTGAATGATGGCATAATTCCGCTTGGTACCCCGCCGTTTACGGTGGGAAGCTTCATTGTTAAAAGGAGAACAATATGGGCTGGTTTGGAAAATTGGCTTTCGGCTCCATGGGCATGTTTTTAGGCGGTCCGCTGGGAGCTATTGCAGGTGCTGCCTTGGGGCACTATTTTATAGATAAAAAAGGAATGCAGATAAGTGAGACGGGCAAGCCCGGGAGGTTGGAACGGACACAAGCGGCCTATTTTGTGAGCATCTTTTCGATTTTGGGAAAACTGGCCAAGGCGGACGGTATGGTGAGCCGTGATGAGATATCGGTGGTCAATGAATTGATATTGAATATGAATATGCCGGAGCAAGAAAGGCAATTCGCGAGGCAGATTTTTAATGAAGCAAAGATTTCTCCCTATTCCATTGATGATTTTGCCATGCAATTCTATCAGGCGAACCACCAACGGCCGACAGTGCTGATTTCATTCTTAGATGTACTTCTTCGATTGGCTGCCTCGGACGGGACATTGCATCCAGAGGAAAAGAAGGTCATCAACCGGATTAAGGTCATCTTCCATGTGAGCGATCAGCAGTTCAATAATCTCAAAGCAGTCTATTTCAAGGATAACGATAAGTATTATAGGGTCTTGAACTGTACCCCCCAATGCACGAATGAGGAGATAAAGACCAATTACAAAAAACTTGTAAAAGACTTTCATCCGGATAAGATCATTTCAAAAGGCTTACCTGAGGAATTTGTACAGTTTGCCACAAATCGTTTTCAAGAAATTCAAGAGGCCTATGAAAGTGTGCGGCGAGAGCGCGGACTTTAAAGGTGTCGAGTGAGCCTAAAAGATCGAAGCGGTCTCTTCCATCTGTTTTTTTATAGTCTCACTCGTTTTTTCAAGGGCTAGGGGGTCCAGTTCAAGGAGCCTTGTGGAATCCAGGCTTAATATTTCCACATCCGTTTCCTCTCCATTAAGGGTGTACCCCATTTTATAGGCCAGGTTATTGGCAAGATTGATGATCAAGACATCCTTATCGGTCGAGTTCGTATAGGTTGGACCTTCATGGAGCAGCGCGATTCGCACAAAGTCTTCAGTAAAACCCCAGCGTCTAAGAATGGCACCCCCGAAATTGGTATGGATATCTTGAATGGTTTCGACCACATCTCCCGTTTCCAAGGAGCTGATATTCGTGGATGTCTCACTCAATGCCTTGATCAGTAGAACTTTTCCGATATCATGGACAAGGCCCATGAGGAAGAATTTTTCTCTATCCACCATCCGCATCATCTCAGCGATATTCCGGGCACAATAGGCAGTGGCCAGGGAATGCAGCCAAAGTTTCTCCATTAATGCATTAAACCGGGTATCTTTTGTCTGATAAAGGCTTTTATTGGCAATGGCCGTGACCACATTTTGGGTTTCCTTAAATCCCAATCGGGGAATGGCCACATTCACCGTGCGCACCTTTTCCGTCCCCCGATAAAATGGGGAATTGGCCGCGGCGATCACCTTGACGGATATGACGGCATCCTTTTCAATCACTTTGGCCAGATCTTCAACCGTTGACGACTGGATACCCATAACCCTTTGGATCTCCTGCACCACCTTGGAGAGAACGGGAAGTTCAATACGGCCTTCTTTGAATTTTTTTACAATTCTGGCAATGGTTTCATGGATCAATTTTTTATCAGCGCTTTTTTCAAAATCATATATTTCTTCAGCCTCTTTTGGCGTGTTATCCGCCTCAGTGGTTTTCTCTTGTTTCTGACTTATTGTTTCCCCTTTCATCTCATTTGAAACCGGTTCAGAAGATCTGATAAACGTGATAAAATCATTTAATAAGGTCTTATCAAATCTCTGCCCCCCTTTATTTTCCATTACCTCAAGGGCGCGTCGGGGACTTAACGTGGGTCTGCGGGGTGGACCATAGGTCAGGATATCATAGGTGTCGACGATGCATAGGATTCTTGCTCCCAAAGGGATTTCGTCACCTTTCAGGCCGTCCGGATAACCTTGGCCGTCGTAAGTCTCATGGTGATGCCGTATGATGGGGAGGGCCTTTTTCAAGAAGCTCAGGTGAGAAAGGATCTTCTCGGATAATAGAGGATGTCTTTTCATTAATTCAACTTCATCCGGGGTCAATTTTTCAGTTTTTCTGATGATTGCTTCCGGAAGGTAGATCATTCCGATATCATGAAGTATGGCCGCCATATAGATTTGATTGATTTCATTCTTGGGAAGGCCCAACTGGGTGGCAAAATGTACACAGTTGCCCGTTACGCGATCAATGTGGCCTTTTACAAACGCATCTTTTTCTTCAATGATGGTTGAAAATGTTATGATCAATTCTTTGATGATATTATCCGTATGTATTTCATGCGGAGTCATGACGATTCACTGGATTGTCTTTTCACTCGTTAAAAAATATTTCCTGTTTCCTTCATCAGGGTATTCGTTTCTTCAGCAATCTGATCAACATGGTCCGGTGAGATTCCCACGAAATGGATCATGTCCATATTCAAGGTTTCCTCGTGATCTCTTTCATGGAGTGTATAGCCGGCCTTTTTAGAAATGGCATTGGCCATGGTTACGATTAAAACTTCTTTGGCCGTTGAGTTGGGAAAATGGGAGCCCTGATGGAGTAATGCGATTCGAACATAGTTTTCATTAAACCCCCATTTTCTTAGAATGGTTCCACCGAAGCTTGTATGAATTTCCTGGACGTTTTCGATGACTTCCTTCATGCTTGTAGGGGATGAGATTTCTCCCAAGACCTTGAACAGCAAGACCTTGCCAATATCATGGATAAGACCCATAAAGAACAAGGTCTCCGTTTCCGAAACCGAGATCCTTCTGGCTATTCCCCGAGCGCTATAGGCCGTTGCAAGGGAATGTAGCCAAAGTTTCTCCATCAATACCTTAAATCGCAGGTCCCTTGCCTGGTAAAGGCTTTTATTGGCTATAGCGGAGACAATACTTTGTGTCTCTTTAACCCCGAGTCGTGGTATGGCCTGTTTCACGGTTATGATCTTTTCCGTCCCACGATACATGGGTGAATTGGCCACGGCAATCAGTCGAACGGATATGACGGCGTCTTTTTCAATGACCTTCGCAAGTTCATTGAGTGTCGTGGTCGGATCGCTCATGACCTTTTGAATCTCTTGAACGACTTTCGGCAGGACCGGTAGATCGACCTTGCCTGTCTTATATTTCTGAACAAATGATAGGAGGATATCCTTGATGGAGCCATTTTCCCCCGATTTATAGGAAATATTATCAGGATTATCTTCTTGGTTTCCTTCCGGGTCGATTTCCCCGGGTGTTGTTTTCAATGAGTGGACAAAGGACGAGAAATCCTTTGACAAGACAGGGTCGAATTGGCTGCCCGCGTTTTTTTCCAACTCCGATAGAGCATGTTCAATGCTCATCGAAGGCCTGTGGGCACGAGCGGAGGTCATGGCGTCAAAACTGTTTACGATGCTGATGATCCTAGCCCCCATGGGAATATCTTCGCCTTTCAGCCCATCAGGATAACCGTTTCCGTCAAAGGACTCGTGATGATGCCGGATGATGGGCAAGATCGCCTTTAACATGCTATGTTTGGAAAGAATTTTTTCAGAGATAAGAGGGTGTTTTTTGACCATGTTCATCTCATCATCTGTTAGGGGTCCGGCCTTTTGAGTGATTTCAGATGGGATATAGACTATTCCGATATCATGGAGAAGCCCGGCCAGATAGATTTGATTGATCTCCAGCTTGGAAAACCCCAATCGCCTGGCAAAGAGAACGCAATTGGCTGCCACACGGTCGGCATGACCTTTCATATAGGGGTCCTTTTCTTCAATAACCGAAACCAGTGTTTTGACCAGTTCTGTGAAGCCGTTGTTATTTTTTTGATCGGGATTGGCTGTCATCATGAGCTCCGCTATGAATCATGAAAATATTCGATAAATCAGTAAGCTGCAAATGTCATGCCATAATCCCCCCATGTTTTCAGCCACTTATGAACTTTTGGTTGGGTAATGCACTGGATGATCGCTCGTGTTCAATGCCATGATAAATAAAGCCCAGCAGATCAATAAGGCTAAAAAGGTTTTTTCCTCACGCGAAGGCATTTCTGAAATGAAGTTTCAGACGGTTTCTTTTGACGCACAATTTTGAAAGAGCGGGGAATTCTTGCCGCTGTGTGACAAAATCCCGATACTTTTAGGTGGACCCTTTTCTTCCATTTTAGATCTTGAAAAACATACGCCGCTCTGTTACCTTTCCCCAAATTAAGAAACTATTTTAAGATGTTATTAACCTCATGGTATGATCACCGAGATTCCCAAACAACCCGATCGAGGGGGCGATAAGATAGCTTCCATTGATATCGGAAGTCACACCGTAAGAATGCTGGTGGCTGAAAGGCAATTTTCTCCCGAGCTTTATAAACCTCTTTTGAGGAAGAGGGGATATTCCAGGCTTGCGGATGGATTTCGTAAAAACGACGAGAGACGTCTTCAGCCGGAGGCCATTGATAGAACATTGTTATTGCTCGATGATTGTTCCCTGACATTGCAGGAATACGGTGTCGTGCATCCCCAGGCCGTATCCACAGGAGTGGTCAGAGATGCGGTCAATAAGGATGATTTCATACAGCGGATTTATCATCAAACAGGCATTCGAGTCCGGGTGATATCAGGGGAGCATGAGGCCCTTCTCACAAAGTTGGGGGTATGGCATTCGTTGGATATGATGGAGGGGGCCTCCATTATCTTTGATCTTGGGGGAGGGACGACTGAGTTTATATTCACCAAGGCGGAGGAGACCTTGATTCGATCGCTTCCTATCGGGGCCATGGTTTTCACCCAGCAGTTCTTGAATTCAGGTACACCCCACGCTGAAAAAATAGATCATCTATTCACTCATACCCAGGAAGTTCTTGAGGAGGCTTTTCCAGAGAGATACGAGATTCAGGAAGGGTTTACATTGATCGGTTCAGGCGGAACGGTCACGACCCTGGCGGCTATGATCAACCAAATGGAAGTATCGGATATCACCCCTGCAAAATTAAATGGATTGAAAATAACCAGGGAACAGATACAGGATCTTTTTTCATCAATGAGGGTATTATCCCATGAAGACCGGCTGCATCTTCCCGGTTTGGATGAGGGCCGGGCGGAAGTAATCCTGGCCGGGACTTTGGCCGTCATACAAATTATGCATTTTTTTAGGTCTTTTCACTTGACTGTGAGTTATTCAGATATGCTTGAAGGGGCATTAATCCATTATCTACAGGGAGAGAAGTATGAATAAAGATGAAATACGATTCGGTTATACCTTTGATGATGTTATCCTGATACCGCAGATGTCTTCCATCCTGCCGGATCAAGTGGACGTTAAAACCAGGCTGTCCAGGCACATTTCCCTCAATATACCCATCGTGAGTGCCGCTATGGATACGGTCACCGAATCGGCGACAGCCATTACCATCGCCAGGCAAGGGGGACTGGGTTTTATCCATAAGAACATGAGTATTGAACGGCAGGCCTTGGAGGTGGAGAAGGTTAAAAAATCCGAAAGCGGGATGATCGTTAAACCTATTACCATTGAACCGGATAAGAAGATTCATGAGGTGCTGGAGATCATGACGCGGTATAAGATCTCAGGCGTGCCTGTGGTGAAGCAGGGAAACCTGGTGGGAATTATTACCAACAGGGACCTCCGATTCGCCACCAATCTCGATGAAAAGATCGAGGCGGTCATGACCAAGGAAAATCTGGCCACCGCCAAGGTGGGCATTACCCTTGAGGAGTCCAAAGCCATACTCCACGAAAGACGGATTGAAAAGTTGCTTGTTGTAGATGATGACGGAAAACTTCAAGGCTTGATCACCATTAAAGACATTGAGAAGATCAAAAAATATCCCCATTCATGCAAGGATAACCTGGGGCGGTTGAGGGTAGGGGCGGCCATCGGTGTGGGACCTGATATGCATGACCGGGTGGATCAACTTCTTGCCGCGGATGTGGATGTGGTGGTGATTGACACGGCCCACGGCCATTCCGTGGGTGTGATCCGGGCGGCCAAGGCCGTTAAGGAGAAATATCCGGATCTGGAGCTTATCGCGGGGAACGTGGCCACAGCGGATGGAGTGAAGGCTTTGATCGATGCAGGGGTGGATGGAGTGAAGGTCGGAGTGGGGCCCGGTTCCATCTGCACGACACGGGTGGTTGCCGGGATCGGCGTTCCCCAGATGACCGCTATTATGGATTGTGCTGAGGCGGCCAAAAAAAGCGACGTACCCATTATAGCGGATGGCGGCATTAAGTACTCAGGAGATATCACGAAGGCCTTGGCCGGCGGGGCGGATTGTGTGATGATCGGCAGCCTATTGGCCGGTACGGAAGAGAGCCCAGGGGAGACCATTCTTTTTCAAGGAAGGACCTATAAGGTCTATAGGGGCATGGGATCAATAGAAGCCATGAAGGAAGGCAGCAAGGACCGGTATTTTCAAATTAATATCGAGCAGGAAAAAGATCTGGTGCCGGAAGGTATTGTGGGACGGGTTCCTTACCGGGGGTCCCTTACCAGTGTGGTTTATCAGCTTGTGGGCGGCCTTCGCTCCGGGATGGGTTATGTGGGTTGTCGTGATATCCATGATCTCCAAACCAAATCCAGATTTATGCAAGTGACGTTAGCGGGCCTGAAAGAGGCCCATGTGCATGATGTGGATATCATCAAGGAAGCCCCGAATTATAGGCTCGAATAATGATGAATAATATCTATAAAGAAAAGATCCTGATTCTGGATTTCGGATCGCAGTATACCCAACTGATTGCCAGGCGGGTGCGTGAGGCCCAGGTCTATTGCGAGATCCATCCTTTTCATATCAGCCTTCAAAAGATTCGTGAATTTGCTCCCAAGGGCATTATCCTGTCCGGAGGGCCTGCAAGTATCTACGATAAAGATGCCCCTTTGGCCGATAAAGGTATTTTCGATCTGGATTTGCCTCTTCTGGGGATCTGTTATGGCATGCAGTATATTACCCACATCCTCGACGGTCATGTGGCAAAGGCCGTGGATCGGGAATATGGAAGTGCAACGATCCGGATACAAAAAAAACAAGGTCTTTTCCATGGTTTTGATTTTACGAAGGAAGAGATTGTTTGGATGAGTCATGGAGATCGAATCGATCAGATGCCCGGCGGTTTTATCTCCCTGGCGAGGAGCAGGAACAGTCCGGTCGCCGCCATGGGGGATTACAACAGACAAATCTTCGGCGTCCAGTTCCATCCCGAAGTGGCGCACACACCGAACGGGACCAAGGTTTTTAAGAATTTTTTGTTTCATATATGCGGTTGCCAGCCGTCCTGGACCATGGCCTCTTTTGCGCGACAGACCATTCAGGACCTCAAACAAAAGATCGGTGATGATCATGTGATTTGCGGCCTATCCGGCGGGGTGGATTCTTCGGTCACCGCCGTTCTTCTGCATGAGGCTGTTGGAGAGAGATTATCTTGTATTTTTGTGGATAACGGCCTTTTAAGACGGGGGGAGAGCCAAGAGGTGGCAGAACTTTTTCAAGGCCGCTATAGTATGGACTTTCATCTGGTGGATGCCTCGGAACGTTTTTTGGGAAACCTCAAAGGTGTGACGGACCCGGAAGAAAAACGAAAGATCATCGGACGGACATTTATATCGGTATTTGAGGAAAAGGCCAAAGAACTGGGCAAGGCCCGGTATCTGGCCCAGGGCACGCTCTACCCGGATGTGATCGAAAGTGTCTCTTTGAAAGGCCCATCCGCTACCATTAAGAGTCACCATAACGTGGGAGGGCTTCCGGATGTCATGAAACTGGATCTGGTGGAGCCGCTCCGAGAACTATTTAAGGACGAGGTCCGGCAGGTGGGTATTGAACTGGGTCTCCCGAAGGAGCTGGTCATGCGGCAGCCATTTCCAGGGCCGGGTCTGGCCGTTAGAATCTTAGGGGAGATCACCCCGGAACGACTGGAGATCCTTCAATCAGCGGATGCCATTCTTCTTGAAGAGATCAGGCAGGCGGATCTTTATGAAAAGGTGTGGCAGTCTTTTGCGATACTCCTTCCGGTACGCACCGTGGGGGTTATGGGGGATGAAAGGACCTATGAAAACGTGATCGCCATCCGTGTGGTGGACAGCCTGGATGCCATGACCGCGGATTGGACGCGAGTCCCCTATGAGATCCTGGCACGAATCTCCAACCGGATCATCAATCATGTTAGAGGTGTCAATCGGGTCGTTTATGATATTTCCTCTAAGCCACCCAGTACCATTGAGTGGGAGTAGGGAAAGGGAGCATTGGCTATGCCATCCAACAAAGAAATCAGACAATTTTATCTGGCGCATATCCCAGGGGCCAGAGAGGAGGGTCCCCTGATCAAGGCGCCTTGCCCCTTTTGCCGCTCGGATGCGGATCATAACCCCGGCACCTTGGCGGTATATATGGATCCCGAGAGCTTTTTTATGGGTTATTTCCGTTGTTCCAATCGCTGCATACCCGGTGGATTCGCTCCGTATTTTGCCAGGATTATGGGTATTGAACCTCAAAGGGTCCCCGGATTTGATCCGGATCGCGAACCCTATGTTCGGGACATTGTTTTCCCCCCCAATAATCTGGCCGCGGATATTCGAAGATTTATGGGTCTGATGAGGGATCAGGAAAATGGCTATTTTGAAGAATTCGGTGTCTCCAAATCCGTTATTCGAGAGATGAACATCGGGTACAATGGAAGGTATCTGGTATATCCCTATTTTCAGGAAGACGGAAAATGCTACTCCGCACACTGTCGGCTACCCAACAAAGAAGAGGACCATTTTTGGCACGGTAATGAGGCGTTTTTTGGCCAGGCATTTCAGGTCTATAATGCCCCGGAGATCGAACGGTGCGAAGACGGCTCCCTTTTTATCGTTGAAGGGGAAAATAATCTTCTGACCCTTAAAGAGCTTGGCTATCCTGGCATTGCGGTTCCTTCTTTTGCTGATCTGGAAACCATTGATCTGGATCGGCTGGCCTTTATTCATCATGTGTTCTTGGTGACCAATCTCTCACCTGAGGCCCGTGTCTCAGCCCGCTACCTGGCGGGTCGATTGGGCTTTAAGGCCCGGATCATCCAGTGGCCGTCTCATCTAAAGCGCGGGTATAACCTTTGTCAACTTTCAAGGGACAAGGGAAAAGATTTTCGAAGCGCCGTATCGACCATGATCAAACGGTCCAAGTCATTTTCTCCTTTTTCGTCCGTTGAAAAAGAGCAAAAACTCTTTGAAGAATTTCTGGAGCGGGGCAAAGGCAAGGCCTTGTTGGGATTGAGTTCCGGTTTTGAAAAAATGGATCAGGCCTTGAACGGGATACGGGGGATTAATATCATGGGGGGGCCGCCCAAGGCCGGGAAGTCATGCTTTTTTATGCAATTATCCACGGAGACGGCCCGGAAACAGACACCAGTGATCTATTATGACTTTGAAAACGGACGTCAAAAAATATATACCCGTACCCTATGCCGTTTGAGCAGGTTATCGCAGGAAAAGATCAGGCTCCAGGATCTGGAACCGGATGAGGCCCAAAGACTGGAGTCGGCCTACACGGAATTTAAAAACATCCTCAGCTATTTTCGTGTGGTCACTGATCGAAAGTTGAGCCCGGATATTATGAGACGGCATATTGATTTTATCCAGAAAGAGACCCATCGTTCAGAAACACTGGTGGTCCTGGATAGTCTCCATAAACTGCCGTTTAAGGATCTCTCGGAGCGTCGGACCGGCATTGATGAATGGCTTAGGCATCTGGAGACCATACGGGATGAACAAAACGTCGCTTTTTTAGTGATCTCCGAACTATCCAGGGGCGAGGGAGGACGCTATAGCAAAAAGCCGGATCTGGGTTCATTCAAGGAGTCCGGGGATATCGAGTACAGTGCTGATAACGCCATGATCCTGATGCCCGACTGGGATCCCGTGGACCCCATTTCCAAAAAAGAACGGGAAAGCTCTTTATACCTGGTGGCGAGCAGGGAAGACAGCCCAGGCAAGATTGCCACCTATGTACTGGAGTATCCGTTTTGGGGATTCAGGGAAATCTAGAAGCGTTCAGCAGTCAGCTTTCAGCTATCAGAAAAAACTTTTAAAAATTGAAAGCTGGTTGCTGAAACCTGACTGCTTGACCGACATTCAGTGAAATACAACAATCTTTCCCTTAAGAGTTTTTTTATTGAGGTCTTTTGAAATTGATTTTTTACTCCTTCCCTTCAACCTCCTGCACCATCTGTCTTAATACCTCTTCCAACTTTGCGAGTTCCCTGCCGTATCCGGCCCAATCCCCTTGACTCAGGTAAGCCTTGGCACTGTTATAATGTCGCAGGGCCAGCGCGCCAAGGTCGGGTAACCCTCCCATTGAAGCGACCGGAGCGGGTGAGGTTCTGGTTATAGTTCTTTCACCTTCCAATACGCCGTTGAGGGCTTTATAGAGGTCCTCTTCCATAACAATCCTATTCCCCAGCCCCACAATGACCCTTTTGAGTTCCGGCAATGCAGACGTCCTCGTATCTTGTGTTGTGGAAGAGGCGGGTGGTTTTTGTACGCGTTTAAAAAGACTGGGCGCAGGTTGGGGCGTCTTTTGCGCGGGAGTTTTTTCCTCCTGTTTGGCTTCCAAATAGATCGGTTCCACATAGATGAAAGATTCACCCACTGGGATGGCCAGAAGATTGCCCCTTATGACGCGTGACCCCCTCTGGCTCCATAGACTGAATTCACGGGAGATTTCCGTCTGCTGATCCACTCTGGCCTCGATCTGCATGGGGCCGTAAACCAATTTATCCTTGGGCAGCTTATAAACGAATAGTTCCCCGTAATCCGGCATGTCACAACGGGCCGCCAACCAGCCGATCATATTATCCTTATTGGAGGGGGTGAAGGGAAGCATCAGGAGAAACTCCTCCTTTTCGCTTTCCGGGAGTTTTATGATAACATAATAAGGTTTCATTACCTGACGATTATCTCCGTATAATTCATTCGGCACCTGCCAGAGATCTTCCTGATTATAAAATACCTGCGCGTCTTCCATGTGGTACTTGGTATAGGCCCCTACTTGGATGTTGAAAAGGTCTCTGGGATACCTTACATGTTTTTTGAGATCCTCAGACATCCGATCAAACGGCTTGAAGAGACCTGGAAATATCTTTGCATAGGTCTGGATAATGGGATCATTCGCTTCCACGATGTAGTAGGAAACATCCCCATTATAGGCGTCAATGATCACCTTAACGGAGTTTCGAATATAATTGAGCATCTGATTGTTCTTCGGGTGTTTGGATCGAATGGAATAGGGATACATATTGGATGTGGTATAGGCATCCATGATCCAGAAAAGCCTTCCCTCGGAAACTACCAGGTACGGATCGCTATCATAGGAAAGAAAAGGGGCGATGGTGTTGACGCGCCTATCGATCCGCCGGGTATACATGATGCGGCTTTCCGGGGTCAGATAGGTGGTAAAAAGGATCTGCGGGTCCAGGAATTCGATGGAAAACATGAGCCGTCTGATAAAAGAACCGATGAGAACCCCGCCTTTCCCATGGTATTGGGTATACACATTATTGTCTCCCTTTGGATAGTCAAATTCTTCCGCCTTGGTCTTGGTCAGGATATAGTCATCCGTTTTTTCTCCGTAATATATCTCGGGGCGCTCAATGGTCATATCGATATCAATGGCGGGAGGGAGGTCTTTAACCCAAAGAAGGGGGAGGCCTTCGGATGTGATATCATTGACGGGACTTAATGCCAGGCCGTAACCGTGCGTATAGGTCAGGTGCCTATTCACCCATGTGTTGGCCTGAGGAGGTAGTTGGCTGGCCACCAGCTCCCGGGCGGCCAGCATGACTTGTCGATATTGATTTTCGATTGTATAACGATCCACGTCCACATTACTGAAATCATAATATAGCCTTATGGATTGTATCTGTTTGTAGGTTTGGAGCAACGGGGGTTCATCCCAGATCCGGATGTTTTTGATGGTGAGATCATTTTTCCCGATCTCCTCGGCCGTCAACTGATCATTTGCCTGAAAATCCGTTTCTTGGATGGCATTGAGATTATAGGCATCGCGAGTGTGTTGGATGTTGTGATTGATATAAGGGGCTTCTTTCGCCAATTCGTTGGGCCTGACCACGATTTGTTGGATGAGAACAGGGAGTATATAGGCGAATAAGACAATGGCGCCCAGCCATATCCCTCCGCTCAACATGATGGATCTGGTGTTGGCTTTGCGGGCGTTTAAAAATAGGATCACGGCCCAGGCCAGGGAGAGCAGGATCAAGATCCAATAGCTGAAGACCTTGATGTGCACATCGGTGTAACTGGCACCGAAGGCGGGCCCTTGCTGGGAATAGAGTATGCCGTATATTTTTAAATAATATCCGAATGAAATAAGAATGACAATGATGCCGCCCAAGATCAAGAGGTGCTTTTTCGCGCCGGCGGTGATATTGAATCTAGGCAATGACATGGATTTGCCCTCTTGAGCCTGGATAAACTCGCTGATGATTTGAAGGCCCCCGCCTTTGAGGTACCAGATAATGATAAAAAGTCCCGTGAAGATAAAGATAAAGAGCAATCCGTCCTTGATAAAAGTATAGAATGGAAGAGAGAAGACGTAGAATCCGATATCTTTGTTAAAAATGGGGTCCATGCTTCCAAAGGGTTGTTGGTGTATATAGCTCAACACCATGTTCCATTGAGCGGAACCTTTTGAAGCGATAACAAGGCTGGCAATCAAGATAAGTGCCAGGAAGAGGGTGTTGAGCGTTTTATTGGAAATCGGTGTGCCATGTGTAAAGGCCGTTTGGGATTCCGCGGCGGGTGAGTAGCGTCGGGCGATAAAGAGATTGATTAGAAGGACACTCATTAGAAATATCCAGATGAACGCCGCCAACCCGAACCGACTCCATACCATCGTCCAAAAGACGGGTGAAAAATTGAGGGCCTGAAACCATAGCCAGTTGGGATAAACGGATATAAGCGCCCAAATCGCCAGGAATATTAAGATCCCTAACCCGATCCAAATGCGTTTCGTCATGTGTATCTCTCCTCATTCTTATTGATTGATTGCGTAAGCGGGATATTATCGAATCTTTGATATTATGGCCTTCATGGACTTAATGCAAGGTATTTTTATGGACGAATTCTCCATTTCGGATGAAATGGATGATTTGTTCGGCGACTTCAGGGCTGTCCATAATCCACGTGTGAGATTTGTGCACAACGAGAAAATCTTTCATTCCTTGGACCCTGGCACTCTCAATAGATACTTTTCCATCGTCTTCTCCCGGGATTAGAAGAGAAGTGAAAGGGTTCAGTGACGCATCACCCGTAATAATACCAACCTCAAAGTTCACGGGTCCCAAGCTCTTGGGGACACTTTCATCATCCGTCCCCAGAACCTGCACGCTGGGTCCCATGAGGCGGTGAAACAGTTCAGAGTCTTCAAGAAACTCCACGATTTCACTACCAGAATTGGGCGGGGATAGCATCACCACGCGACCAAGCCGTTCAGGTTTATGGGAGTTGAACAGGTAACGGATGATGATGCCGCCTAGAGAATGGCTTACAAAGTGGACCTTTCCGGATCGTCCTTTGGGCGCTTGGTCAATGACGGCCTGTAACCATTCCGCATGTTCCTGGATGGGTTTTTTTGTGGATGGGTAAGACTCGGCAATGACCGAATAACCGGCCTTTTCAAAACGTTCTTTTAAGAAGAACATGGATTTTGCCGTTCGCCCGAGCCCGTGAACCAGGATAATGGTGTCTTTAGCAGGAACGGATTGGCCTTGGGTGTTTGATATGGAGAATATGATTATTATTGGGATGATGAAGAAGATTTTATTTTTCAAGAGAATCTCCTTATTGTTTTCTGGCTTGTGGATGATTGGGGGTATATACCAGCCCCTTGATTTTATACTCTCCGAAATCTATTATGGAGCATGAATGAGAAAAATCAATCATGACAATCTCGTAAAAAGGCGTCACGCCTGCGAAGGCCGGGGTCCAGCGTCCCTGCAACTACCTGAAAATACTGGATTCCGGCCTCCGCCGGAATGACAAAGAATAGCATTTCCAGAGTTTTTACGAAACCATCAATCACATAGAATGAAAAATAAGTCTATCAGCCATATCAAAGAAATCCAAATATATCTTCCCCCATTCATACAAGATATTATTCAAAGGCTTCAATATGCCGGTTTTGAAGCCTATGCAGTGGGTGGTGCCGTCAGGGACCTGTGTCTTCATCGTCCCATCATGGATTGGGATGTGACCACCTCCGCCGATCCTCCAGAAATCAGGAAGGTATTCGGGGGTGTTAAAAATTTCTCTCTCAAGCATGAAACCATCACCCTCTTGCATGCCGATAGCCATTGTGAGGTGACCCCCTTTCGGGGAGATAAAGAGCAATCGCACTCCCTCTTGGATGATTTTGGGCATCGTGATTTTACAATCAATGCCATGGCCTATGACATTGAAACGAACGAGATCATCGACCCTTATGATGGCAGGGGGGATCTTCAAAGAAAGGTTGTCAGGGCCGTCGGTAGACCCGAAGATCGGTTCCGAGAAGATCCTATCCGGGTTCTTAGGGCCGTGCGAATCGCCCATGAACTTGGTTTCCGTATCGAGCAAAAAACACGGGACGCCATCGTTCAAATGGCAGATCAATTGACCTATACGGCGAATGAACGAATACGGGATGAACTCATGAAGATTCTTCTCAGCCCCAAGCCTTCGAGGGCTTTCCGCCTGATGAATAGAACCGGACTCCTTGGATATATTCTTCCAGAACTCCTGGAAGGGAAGGGAAAAAGGCAAAATTCCCACCATCAATATACGATATACCGGCATATTATGGAAACCATGGATTATGTTCAAGCGGAACCATTCATACGATTGACCGCATTGTTTCATGATATTGCCAAACCTCGTGCTCGAAAAAAGATAAACGGCCGGTTCCGGTTTTACGGACACGAGGAAGCCAGCGCTGATCTGACCAATGAGATTATGAGGCGTTTAAGGTTCAGCAATGAGACGATCAGAGAGGTTACGCATCTTATCAAAAACCACATGGTAGATTATGATCCCCAATGGACGGATGGTGCGGTCAGGCGCTTCATACAACGTGTGGGACCTCATCGCGTAGCCGCGCTTATCTCTTTTCGCAAGGCCGACCTCATTGCCCACGGAAAATTGGATCATAAAATGAAATTGCTGGATGAACTGGAGAAGAGGATCCATGCGATAACCAGCGGTCCTTATATAAAGACCAGGATTGATCTGGCCATTAATGGGAACAAGGTCATGGAGATACTCGGCCTGCGATCCGGACCGGCCGTGGGCGACATACTCAATATCTTGATGGCGAGGGTTACGGAAAATCCCGAGGATAATACAGAAGAAGCGCTTATCAATATGGTTAGAGAGTTTAAAAACCATGCTTGATCAAGCCGTGACATTAATGTATGTTTTACAAAAAGGAGGATAAGAGGATGGGCATTTTTACGAAGGCAAAAAGGTCTCTTTTAGGTATCTTTTTTGTGTTATTTTTTATCAACTCCTGCGCCACCGTCCCCGAGTTGAGAGTCGAATATCGTGTGCCCACCCAATCGGAGGCATTCAAGGGGAAAGAGATCGTCCTGATATTCGAGGATATCCGAGAGAATAGGGAGATATTGGGCCCCGGGGCAAAGGAAGAATTTCAAGGATTTACCGGTAACTTTACCCTTTCTATTGCCTATGGCAAGGATAAAGGTTTCCGGATTGGATCGTATGATCTGCAGGCATTATTTATGGAGATATTTAAAAAACGCTTTGAGTCCCTGGGGATCAGCGTCGTCCCTGAAAACGAGACAGCCCGTGAAAAGGTGGTCATCGCATTGAAGGAATTTTCTCTGGATCTTGATAAAAGAAAATGGATCGCGAAGATGGATTACGAGGCGAGATTATTCAAGGATGACAGGATGGTGAAAAAGCAGATGATGAACGGGCAAACCGACCATGTCAAGATTTTAGGTCGCACCCAGGCCCATAAGGTAATAGGGGAGATATTCACTGAGTTGATCAATAAGATGGATATAGTTAACCTTTTTCAGGAGGCTTAGGGTTAATCGATATTTTGCTATTTAATTTAAGGTAGTTTTATTTCTTTATATACTTTTTTAGAATTCTGTGATATGACAATAAGCATGGAAGAGCGCGTTTACATAGAACAACAGCCCATTTTCCCTGTCAATGGGCTCAATAAAGAGACCGATGCCAAAAAATATGGATTCACCCGCTGGCTGAAACTAAAATTTTTGGGCAAGGAAGGGAAGGCGAGCACCGTTGATGCCAAGTTCATTACTGATCTTCAAGATATCAAGACGGTCGGGCGTTATGAGGTTATCGGGAAATTGGGACAAGGCAGCATGGGTTTGGTCTATCAGGGTAGGGACCCATATATTAAAAGAGATGTGAGTATCAAGGTTTCACGGCCCGCCGCCGATGTGATCGGGGAACAGGCGGATCGGTACCGTGAGCGGTTTTTCCTTGAGGCCCAATCCGCGGGAAGGCTTTTACACCCCAATATCGTGGCTATTTATGATGCGGGAATGTATAAGGATTTCTGCTACATCACCATGGAATATATTAATGGGCCAACCCTTGAAAAATTCTGTACTCCGGAAACACTGCTACCCATCGTCAAAGTCCTGGCAATCATGATCATCACCTGCAAGGCCCTTGATTATGCCCATCAGAAGAGTGTTGTTCACAGGGATATGAAACCATCCAATATCATGCTGAACAAATCCGAAGACGTGAAGATAACGGACTTTGGTATTGCCCAGATTAAGACGGATCAACCTCTTTCCAAAGGCCTTATCGGTTCTCCCAGTTATATGTCACCGGAACAGGTCCGGGAAGAGCCGGTGGATAATAGGAGTGATGTTTTTTCCTTGGGGTGTGTACTTTATGAATTGCTAACAGGCGAGAAGGCCTTTCCTGGCGATAATTATTTTTCTATTATGTACAAGATCACCAATGATAACCCCATGCCTTTGCGCCATGTAAGGCCTCAGACTCCCGAGATCCTGGAAAAGATCGTAAACAAGGCCCTTGCCAAGAATCCTGATAAACGTTACCAGACGTGTATGGATTTTGCGTACGACCTCCGTGTGGCGCTACGTGGCCTAAAGGGTATCAGTACGAGAAGCGCAAAGGTCGAGGCCGTGATCGATTATGTCCATAATGTCTCCTTTTTCCAGGATTTCACAAAAGATCAGGTCCAGGAGATCATGAACGCAGCACGCATCGTCAAATTCACCAAAGGGGCGATCATGGTGGCCGAGGGTGAAATTGACGATTCCTTCTATATTATGTTGAGTGGAAAGGCTGCCGTGCAGAAAGACGGGAAGAGCATCGCAGCTCTTGGCCGGGGGGAATGCTTTGGGGAGATGGCTTACCTCAGCGGTGCCACACGTGCCGCAACCGTTAAAGCGGAGACGGATTGTATCTTATTAAAAATCAGCGCCATTCTCCTGGATAGGTCTTCGGAAACCATCCAGTTACTTTTTTTAAAGCGATTCGCCATGACCATGATGTACCGGCTTGCCATGAGTAATAAAAAAAAGAATGCCTAGACATCGCATTTTAGCGCACTGGATTTAAAAACCTTCCTTGGCCAGTTCCGTGACCAGACCCTTCTGCTTCTTGTTCAATTTTTTCGGTACTGATACATTTATGATCACGTAGGCGTCTCCACGGCCGCTGCCATCTATACGCGGCATTCCGTATCCTTTGAATCTGAATTTGGCGTTATTTTGGGTCCCTGGCGGAACAGTGAGACGCAAAGTCTTATTGTCTATGGTCGCTACATCAATTTCCGTACCAAGGACCGCCTCGGTAAATTTAATATCAGCTGTTGAGATGAGATCATCTCCATCTCTTTTGAATATGGGGTGGTCAAGGATCTTGATTTGGATGAAAAGGTCACCTGCTGGACCGCCGTTTATTCCCGGTTTTCCCTTTCCCTGCAATCTCAACTTTTTTCCAGAAGAAATACCCTCGGGTATCTTGACGGAGATCTTGTCTTGTTGAGGCCCACCGGCCTGATATGAAATGACCTTTTCGGTTTTTGTAAACGCCTCTTCCAGAGTAATGGAAAGTTCATATACCAGATCCTGCCCTTTGATAGCGGTAGCTCGGCCGTTTCCATAGGCGCCAAACGTCGAACCGAACGGCGATCCACTGCTTCTGAAATGACGAGTCTGCCCGGTATTTCCGAATATCTGGCCGAAAATGTTCTGCCCCCGTCCCCCACTGCCTCCACTAAAGCCGAATTCTCTAAAGATGTTCCCAAAATCGAAATCCCTGAAGATGTCCTCTTGTGTGAAACGGTTTTGGAATCCTTCGGAGCCGAACATGTCATATTGTTTTCTCTTTTCAGCATCACTCAGGACTGCATAGGCTTCACTGATATCCTTAAATTTTGCTTCAGCGGTTTTGTCACCTTTATTTCGATCAGGGTGATATTTCATGGCCATTTTTCGATAGGCCTTTTTGATTTCATCTTGAGAGGCTGATTTTGAAACACCTAGAATGCCATAATAGTCTTTTCCTGCCATATTATTGCCCGATTTTGTCCGCTATATTTTGATTTTACTTACAGAATCACCTATGTTAGCGTTATACATTGAATAAATCTTTGATTAAGCAAAATCCAAGCCGGAGATTACCGACCTTATTTATCATGAAATATCTAATCAAAAAAATTAATCATTGCAATCTTGAAGTCAAGAAAGGCCGGTTTGAACTTTTTGAATACATTTTTTTATGAAGATCCAGAGTTGAACACCAAGTTCATTATTGGGCGTTCTTTTTATTTTCGCTGATGCAATAATGTATGATAACCCAATGCAATATAACAAATATGTAGAAAAAATAAGAAGATCTAAAATGGCATTTTGTTCTAATACTCTGAAAATACAATCAAATTTTTATCATAATGCATTTGGCATCAACGTTGCTCTAATGTTTTTAAAACCTCAAACAACACCATGATCATCTTATCAGTAAATGGGTAGCGAGTTCATCATTTTTATGTCACATATTTATTGTATCAACCTTATTGTATCAATTAGTCAAAAGACAAGGGAGGAATAAGAATGGACTGCAAGACAACAGAAGACGTCAAGAAGATTGTCAAAGAAAAGAACGTGAGCTTTATTCAATTTTGGTTTGCCGATGTTTTAGGGGTGCTTAAGAGTTTTGCCGTGACCCCGTCAGAGTTGGAAGAAGGGCTGACTGAAGGGATGGGGTTTGACGGCTCATCCATTGAGGGGTTCGCCAGGATTCAGGAGAGTGATATGATCGCCAAGCCCGATCCCACTACATTTCAACTCGTGCCCTGGCGGAGTAACGACAGGCCCGTTGCAAGGATGTTCTGCGATATCTTGAATCCGGATGGGACACATTATGAAGGTGATCCCCGTTATGTATTTAAACGGTTATTAAAAAAGGTCGCTGATAAAGGTTATACATATTATATTGGTCCTGAATTGGAGTATTTCTATTTTAAGGATAACCGGTGCACGGAGATACTAGATACGGGCGGGTATTTTGACTCCCGTCCACTAGATATGGCGAGCAATCTCAGGAGGGAGACCATTTTCGCCTTGCAAGACATCGGCATCCAAGTGGAGTACAGTCACCATGAGGTTGCCCCCAGCCAGCATGAGATTGACTTAAGGTATGATGAAGGGCTTAGAATGGCCGATAAAACCATGACCTACCGGTTGGTGGTTAAGGAAATCGCATCTAAAAACAGCGTATACGCCACGTTTATGCCCAAACCGATATTCGGTCAAAACGGCAGCGGCATGCATGTACATCAATCTCTATTTAAGGGTGATAAAAACGCCTTTTATGATCCCAATGATAAATATAATCTCTCGGATATCGCGAAACATTATATCGCGGGTTTAATGCGTCATGCGCCGGAGATTACCGCCGTGACCAATCAATGGGTCAATTCCTACAAACGTTTGGTGCCGGGTTATGAGGCGCCCGTTTATGTCTCATGGGCCAGGCGAAATCGGTCGGCCATGATCCGTGTACCCATGTATAAGCCTGGTAAAGAAAAAGCCACCCGGATTGAGTTCCGGTCTCCGGACCCGTCATGCAACCCGTACCTGGCCTTCGCAGTGATGCTGGGCGCCGGGCTTGAAGGGATTGAAAAGAAATACGAACTCCCCAATCCCATTGAAGAAGATATCTTTGATATGAATCCCACGGAGAGAAAGGCGCATGGGATCACGGATCTGCCGGGGAACCTTTATGCCGCTATTATTGAGGCGGAAAAAAGTGAACTTGTCAAAAGGGTATTAGGGGATCATGTGTTCAATAAATTCATCGAAAACAAAAAGATTGAGTGGGACGCCTATCGCACACATGTCAGCCAGTTCGAACTTGACAGGTATCTGCCGAGACTTTAGCCTGATTCGTCCTTTATTTCACTAATGTATATCCAATAATCCCCCCTCCCCAAGCGGGAGGGGGCTTCGGCGTGAGCTTCGTCCGTTTAGGCCCATTTTTTCAAGGCCAAGTGAAATAGCGGAATAAGATATAAGGTGGATGGTTTAAGGTGTCACGTTTTTATCCCTGCGTCCTGCATCTTTTCCTTGTAAACTGAAAACCTTTTTTACGGGTTATATCCGGGTTCAACAACCAGCTTGTCTTTGCATCCCAAGATATCCGGCTCATAAACCTTTTCCGCCCAATCCTTGGGATCTACTTCCTCGATAGCAACAGAGACGGCCCTTTCGTCACAGTTTGCTATCTCAGCAACATTTTTAACGATTGCCTGCGCAAGGTTTTTCTTTACGTCCTCTGTACGGCCCGGATAAAGTTTTATAATCACATGGGGCATTCTATTCTTCCTTTCATATTACCGATATATAATAAAACCATATTTTGAATCCATATCAAATCCCATTTTTTCATACAATTGGTGGGCTTCTTTATTTTTTTTATTGGATAAAAGCATGACTTTATAACACTTGGTTGATCGCGTGATATCCAAGGCATACTGCAACACGGCGTTTGCATGACCTTGACATCTAAATTCAGGATGGGTCACCACATTTTCAATCACGCCATAGGGGCGGGCACCACGGGTTAGATTTGGGATGATGGCGAGGGTACAAGAAGAAATCAGCATGCCGTTCATATCCGCCACAATGCAATGGATGTCGGAACGGGTGCAGATACTCTCCCAGATACGATCCAGATCATGCTGGGGTGGCAATGCTTTATCATCCGGGTGTAGGTATGCATATAAATCGAGCATCCCCTGAAGATCCTCTTTATAAACTTCTCTGATTGCGACCACTTCTTCCTATGAATCGCTTACCTGATCATCGACTATTGATCATGGTGATTTGATCATTCAGGGTCCAAAAATCATATAAATACCCCAGACCAAACAAACCACCGGTGATGAGATAAAAAATGCCGGTAATCCATTTGCCCATATACATCCGATGAACACCAAAAAAACCCAAAAACGTGAGCAGTATCCAGGCCAAGGTGTAATCTATGCGACCTGCTTGGAAGCGCAGGTCCGCCTGCCGATCCATTGATGGAATCAGAAACAGGTCAATGATCCAGCCGATACCCAGGAGACCGAAGGTGAAAAACCATATGGTCCCTGAAAGGGGTTTGCCAAAGTAAAAACGATGAGAACCGGTGAATCCGAAAATCCATAAGATATACCCCATGGTTTTACGGTGTGTATCATTTGAAGGATCCATGATATTCAAGACCTCCATACTATTTAAACGTTCTATCCCAGAGTAAGAGAATTTCTCCCCTTTTGCTTGCTTTCATACATTAATTGATCCGCTCGTTTTATCACACTTTCAATCGTATCATTTACCTTAACCAGCGTGGCGCCCATTGAGATGGTGATTTTCAACTTTTTATTTTCTCGAATTAAATAGGAATTTTGCACAAGCAGTCGCAATCTGTTGCCAAGGTCCCAAAGGGCTTGGGTGTCGATATTTCTGATGATGCCCAGAAACTCTTCTCCACCCCAGCGACCATACATATCAAACGGTCTGGAATTATGAATAAATGTTTGAGCGATATATTTCAAGACTTCATCCCCTGTATCGTGTCCATAGGTGTCATTAAAATGTTTAAAATGGTCAATGTCCATTAAAAGAATCCCGAATGGTATCTGAAAACGTTTTTTTTCCTCCAACCGATTCCGGATCTCTTTTTCAAGATAACGCCTATTGGCCAGTTGGGTAAGACTATCCAACATGGCCAATTTTTCCAGCTCTTTTATGCGCAATTCATAACCGGCTTGATGACTGATATCCGTGAATAATTCTATGCCGCCGATCACAGTTCCTTTTTCATCTGTCAGTGGGGTTCCGCGGATCAAGACCGGTATTCGATGGCCGTCTTTATGGTGCATGTAAACTTCAGCTTCACGAGGTATTCCGTCTGAAATGACGGCGGCTAGCGGGCACATGCCTTGACAAAGTGAGTTTCCATCCGCATCCACATGGGTCAGGATATTATCTGAACAAGATCTACCAATAACCTCATCCGCCTTAAATCCTGATATTTTTTCGGCGGACTTATTCCAGTAGGTAATGGTCCTTTCCTTATCGAGAAGGTATAACCCATCATAAAGATTATCAATGATCTTTGTGCACGCATCTTTGCTGAAATTCATGGCGTGATCCCTTTTTTGGTTTGGGTTTCGTTTTATGGAAGGGTTCTCCTCCGACTGCGGTCTATTCGAATACAGAATGGCCAGTGATAAGAAAAAGCCGCTTTAGTAATCCTCAGGGTGAAAGTGTCTTTCGATTAATTCAATCAAAATATGTAAGATTTTGATGTGGAGTTCCTGGATTCTATCGGCGAATTGGCCCGCAGGAGTTGTAATGCAGACATCCGAAAAATTTTCCAGATCTGAAGAGATCTTACCGGTGAATCCGATGACTTTCATCCCGAGCGATTTGGCCGTCCTTGCCGCATTCAATACATTGGGGCTCTTCCCACTGGTACTGATGGCAATCATGGCATCGTTTTTTTTACCGTGGCTCTCAATGTAGCGCGCAAACACCTGATCATAACCGAAATCATTGGCCACGCAGGTCAAATGGCCTGGATCACTGATGGCAACTGCCGGATACCCTTTCCGATTTTTTCGATAACGGCCGGTCAGTTCTTCGGCAAAATGCATGGCATCACACATCGATCCGCCGTTTCCGCAAGAGAATACGCGGCCTTGGTTTTCAAAGGTTTTGATTAATATCTCCGCCGCCGCGGCAATACTCGCCAAGGTACTTTCCTTTGAAAGCAACCCCTCAAGGGCACTTTGAGCCTCTTTCAGGCTTGTCCTGATCGTTTCAATCATTTCCGATCCCTCCTCTTCCAGTCCCTTTTAACCGCCTTGTCCCACATTATTCGTTTCTTTCGGGGTTCGTTATGACGCAGGCTAAAACAAATCCTTTCCTGCTGTTTCTTTTTTGAAGGTTTCTTCGGCTTTGATCTATATTTACCTATCCTTCGCCGCTTATCTATTGCCTATTTTGCGTTTACCTTCCCGCAAGAGATCCCCCAGTCTTAGGCGAGAATCGGCACATGGGGTATTTTGGGGGAAGGAATCTGGAGACTACCCTTTATCCGATGATGCGGCTCTGGTTACCTGTTCCTCGGTTGAATCATCAAGGTCCGGATATAGCTTTTTAAGACAATCAGGGCAGATCCCATGACTGAAATCGGCTGAACTATGATTTTTTACGTAGATTTCCACTTGCTGCCAATAGCCTTTATCGTCCCGGATTTTTTTACAATTGCTGCAGATCGGGATTAACCCGCTCAGGGTTTTTATCTCTCCCAGTGCTTCTTGAAGATGTTGTTTCTCCTCAAGAAGTTTTTCGTGCTTTTCAATCAGCAGTCGCGCGAATTTGTCGCGGGAGGTTTCCAGGCCGTATGCCATCAGCATGACCAGCAATAACGCTACGAGAAATCGCAAACTGGTCCCCACGCTATATTCATGAATTTTAAAAGAAAACGGGTTAATGAGCAGCATGCACAGAACACCGAAGAAGACGCCCGCGGTCAGTACCCCTTCCCTTTTCCCTAAGAAAAACATAAACATCAGTGGAAAAGGGGAAAGCCAGTAAATAACCGTGCCGTTTCCCGATCCAATAATGACGTTATAAAAAAAGATCACGCTGAGAAATGTCAACGTCAGTCGATATAACGGTAGATGTTTATCGATCGTTTTTAGGGCGTAGAAACCGCCTATTAAAACCATGCCCATTAAAATATTGATTAATGCTTCAATTGTATCCCCTTCAATAAAATCGACTATAGTAAAGCCGATCGTGATCAGTAGGGAAAAAGCTATACAAAAATAAGCGAAACGCTGTTTTCTTAACTTGTCCGCATCTACGATATCCATCACCCACTCCAACCTGAAGTCCAACATATCTCACTTTTGATGATCTCGTAAAACTCGGGAAATGATATATATCGTCATTTCGACGAAGGCCGGAATGACGGAGGTGTGGATAATTACGAGACAGTTAATATCTTTGCAGAATGAAGAAACGTTTCCGAGTATCTCATCTTTTCCATTGCCGTTCATAGCCTTTGCGTCGTCTCTGCACCAATTGTTTAAGATTGTATGGGGAAAGCGCTTGCCGGAGGGCTTTCTTGTGAAAGCAGAACGACTTGTATTGAGTTGTCTCGAAACGAGATCGAAAGCTTTACTAGGGTCATTATCAAGAATCATCCGCATGGTTCTCATCTCATACATCCAAAAGGAGGATCAGCAAAGCCATTGTAATCCACATTTGAGCTTGAGTCAAATCGGTATTTTGAGACCGCTGCCGCGGTTATGGGCGACAAGGGCCATTGGCTTTTCTTAAAATGGCGTAAGGCTTTTCAGGAGGATCCTAAGGTCACCTTTAAAAGACCGGGTGGAGGCATAATAATTTTCCGTGACCAGCTTTTCCTCCCAGGTAGGGGCTGCCGTTCCATCTATTTCCCATAGATGAAAAATGCCTGCCGGCGCATTGAACCTAACGGTCTCCCATTGTTCTCTCAGAGAAAAGGCTTCCAGTTGCGTCAAAGGTGAGTTGCCGACTAGGGCCATATCGCCCTTGATCACATTCATGAGGCTGGGCAGTTTGTGGATGAACCCGTGCTTACTCTTGAAGCTATATAAATGAAAGGATTTTGGCTTCTTTGCACCGTGATGGTCAACAATCACATATTCTCCATATCGCACATCCGAGGAAAAAATTTTCTTAGAAGGAAACATGAGATGAAACAGGAACAAAGGCAGGATGATGGGTGAAAAAAGGAGCAGAAAAAAAAGGGCCAATATGCTGTTGAAGATACGGAGTCCCTTTTTGGCCATGGCATCCTTTTCCAGGTCTCCCAGGATAAAATCATCACCCACATAAAGATTTAAAGACCGGGGGATGTCAATCAAAATATTTTTCCGGACAATGGAATCACGAATCTCCGTATGTGCCCCAATATAGGTATTGTCCAAGATAACGCTCCCCTGCATGGAGACACATTGGCTTAGAATCACATTATTGCCGATAACAGCCTCCTTTCCGACTACGGCCCCATCATGGATTTGACAATAATCCCCAATCAACAGCGGAGGAGAGATCCGCGCCTGGGGATCGATCCGACTCTGCCTGCCGACCCAAACACCTTCCATAAGCTGATTACCGGGGATAATCATTCCTCTGCATCCCCCTTTCAACACAGATCGATTTATCTCCAGATAATCCGCCAGTGAATCGATGGCCCGATGCTCAAACAAGGAATAATGCCCGTAGATATTCAAGCCCCGCATCGCCAGGGATGCGATCATCTGCTCCAGGTTTTGGGCCAATGAAGAGGCTAAAAGGTTGGAAAGGGCTCTCGTGGTCATGATAAACGGGTGGAATGTGGGCTTCAATGGGGGATCAATGGGTTCTGTTTTCCACTTGTTTTCCGTTCTCAAGGCCATTGTTACATCCCCTTTCACCTTTTCATGGGCCCTGATGAGATCCGTGAGATTGACATTCGTCACCACGTTTCCGGGCAGACACAAGAATGATTCTCCCAGCCTGGATTGAATACGAGCGAGCGCATTTAGAATGCCTCTATATCCCTTTGCCAGGGAATAGGAGATCGAGCATCCCCATCGCTCCCCTTTACCGAAATATTGTTCCGTTTCATAGGGGAGATGTTTGAGCACAAGGATGATATCTTTGACCGAATGCCGGATCAAAAGCTCGATCAGGTGCTCCACCAGAGGTTTATTCACAATAGGCAGCAGGAATTCAGGCATCCATTCATCCAGCGGCTTGAGTCTGTCGGGGTCTCCTGTGGGTAGAATAACGGCTTTCATGTCAATGCCCTAAATTTGTTCTCCGCTTTAGAGACATCTCTCGTGATATCAAGGTGATGATCGAGTTTTGTGATGCGGAACATCGAATGAACGTTTTCTCCGAGTTCATACAAGATATACCTTTATCTTTTATAGGGATACCTCATATATGGATCAAATGCCGTTTCATGAGGACGCTCCTTATCCGGGAAATACGGTTGTAAGGATGGTTCCAAATGCATATTGAAAATCTTTCCATCAGTAAAAGATCGGTCAAGAGGTTGTTTCTGCAAACGGTATGCCAGGATCAATGTACTGGAAGGGATCAAAATAGCAGGCATGAATATCCAGAGTTATTCGATAAATATAGGCTAAATGGTGCTTTGTTCAGGGATAAAAAGGCAGATGCTCCACAAGAACATTCTCAAGGTTTGGATATTGATTGTCTTTTTCAGAGAGGATGGGGTTTTTTTCAGGCCATTTGATATTTATCTTTGGATCGGCCCAAAAGATGCCGTATTCATCATCCGGAGTATAAAGGTCCGAGCATTTATAGATGACATCCGCGGTTTCGCTTAGAACGTAGAACCCGTGCGCAAAACCTTTTGGGATAAAAATCTGATATTTGTTTTGATCCGAAAGCACCGCGCCTGTCCATTCTCCGAATGTGGGAGAACAGCGGCGGATATCCACGGCCACGTCATATATCTGGCCCCTTACGACATATATAAGCTTCCCCTGGGCATGGTTGAGTTGGTAGTGGAGCCCCCGTAGTGTGCCCTTTCGCGAATGGGAGTGATTGTCCTGCACAAAGATCTCATCAATCCCCAGTTCAGCATATCTTTTTTGGTGATGGGTCTCCAGGAAGAATCCCCTTGAATCATTAAAGATATTCAATTCAATAAGGACGACACCGGGTATGGTTGTTTCCACGCGCTTCAAACCCATCAACCCTCATCTCCTTCGTGAACCAGCCTCAGCAGATATTGGCCGTAATCGTTTTGGGCCATATACTCTGCCAGGGCTTTCAAATGGTCCTTTCCGATATAACCGAGTCGAAAGGCGATCTCTTCAACACACGAGACCTTCAGCCCCTGTCGCTCTTGGATGGTCTGGACAAAGCCTGCGGCTTGTTGCAAGGCCTCATGGGTGCCGGTGTCCAGCCATGCGAAACCCCTACCCAGTAATTCTACCCGCAATGTGCCCCTGCGAAGGTATTCCTTGTTAACATCCGTAATCTCCAATTCCCCGCGAGCGGAAGGTTTCAGTTGCGCAGCAATCTCCACCACATCATTATCATACAGGTACAATCCCGGTACCGCGTACTTGGATTTGGGCTTTTTAGGTTTCTCCTCGATGCTGAAAACCCTCCCGTTGTTATCAAACTCTACGACGCCGTATCGTTCAGGGTCTTGAACCATGTAGCCGAATATCAAACCACCGGTCGTGAGTTGGACCGATTTTCGCAGGATCTCGGGAAGACTGTGACCATAAAAAATATTATCCCCCAGGATCAAGCAAACCGGGCCATCTCCAATAAAGGACCGGCCGATGATAAAGGCCTGGGCCAGACCCTCGGGCCTGGGTTGTTCCGCGTAAGAAAAGGAGAGTCCCAGATGTGAGCCGTCCCCTAGGAGTTTTTGAAAAAGGGGGAGATCCTCCGGTGTGGAGATGATGAGGATTTCACGGATCCCGGCCAGCATCAGGACGGATAAGGGGTAATAGATCATGGGTTTGTCATAAAGCGGCAACAACTGTTTACTCACCACACGCGTAATAGGATAGAGACGCGTGCCAGATCCGCCGGCGAGTATAATTCCTTTCATGAAAGCACCCTTTTCATTTTGAAAACCATTACTCCGAATTCGAGGACACTGTTTAGATGTAAAATTCTAAAGACATCGTGTTTATGTTTTTGGCGAGATGGAAGAGGCATTACTATAATCAAATGACATTCGTAGAGCAATATCTTTTTCCGTGGGATAGTGGTTCATTGGGCTGAGGACATCGATTTTTAAGGCTATCAATAGGCTATGGAAACTGTCTTCCGGGATTTTTCGTATGATCTCCCTCTCCCCGCTGTTTGATGATCTTTGCGGGGATGCCTGCCGCCACTGAATAGGGTGGGATGCTGTGTTTGACCACGCTGTTGGGGCCGATAACCGTTCCTTCGCCGATGGTTACTCCGGGCAGGATACAGGCCCCCCGGCCGATCCAAACATCCCTTTCAATGCGAATAGGCTTGGAGATACGGGGCTGGAATCGCATGGGGCCCCTGCGACTCATCCCGTGGTTGGCGTCGCGGATGGACACGAACTCGCCGATGATGGCGTAATCCTGGATGCTGATTTCAGAATAGGATACAAATGTGCATCCGCGATCAATTCGGATGTGATGACCCAGATGGATTTTACCTTTTTCCATGGTCCTTAGTTCCGTGTCCATACCCAACCGGCATTGCTTCCCGATACAAATATGTCTTGTCCCGGTGACATGAACAGGTCCGTCACAGTGGACTGAAAAATCCATATTTTTGACATCCGCCTTAAGCCTGGCCGTGAAATAGAAGCGTCTCCAACATTCAATCATGGGCCGCATGATCCGGATGATCACAATAAGGGGAAGACCCGCCCATTTTAATAGAATAGGTTTCATTACAATCCGTTCAACCTTGAAAGATAAATACCCTTTCTTGACAACTCGTAAAAAGTCGCCATCCCGGTCCCGTATTAAGTAAGGGATAGACTGGGGCCGGGGTCCAAAGCCCATGTAACGATCTGAAAAGAATGGATTCCGGCCTTCGCCTGTCTGCGTGCGGACACGCACAGGCAGGCCGGAATGACAAAAATGCGTACTTTCCGACTTTTTACGAGATCGTCACCCTTGTCCTTCAGGCTTTTTTTACTGCATGATCAAGACGTGCTTTTTATGCAATGGAGTATGACAAAAAAGTGACAGGTATTTTGTCGAAAATATGACGATGAAATTTCAAAGATAGAAAAAGATCCTTGCTTTGGGCTGGAATCCATCGTGATAAAGTGGTTTTCCAAGATGAATATCCAGCCTTAAACCATGAACGCCGGTTTCCGATCTGCACTCCACGTCTTCATCCATACTGCTTCTTGATCCAATTTTGATATTCACCGGTCTTGACACGTTCCACCCACTCAGTATGGTCCAAGTACCATTGAATGGTCTTGCAAATACCGGTTTCAAAGGTTTCAACCGGTGTCCACCCCAGTTCATTGGAGATCTTGGTGCAGTCAATAGCGTAACGTCTGTCATGACCGGGCCGATCCTTTACAAAGGTGATTAACTCCCTTCTGGACGATCGGTCCTCGGGAGGAATCATCTGGTCCAGGTTATCACAGATCATCTCGACGATTCGGATATTTTCCATCTCATTCCGGCCGCCGATATTGTATGTTTCCCCTTTCCGACCATGCCTCATAATTTCCCAGATCGCTATGCAATGGTCCTTAACGTAAAGCCAATCCCTGATATTTTTCCCGTCGCCATAAACGGGTAAGGGCTTTCCTTCAAGGGCATTTAGAATCATGAGGGGAATGAGTTTCTCGGGAAATTGGTATGGGCCATAGTTATTGGAGCAATTGGAAATGGTGACGGGTAATCCATAGGTTTTAAAATAGGCCCGCACCAAATGATCCGAAGCGGCCTTGGAGGCTGAATAGGGGCTGTTGGGACTGTATGCGGTCGCTTCGGTAAAAAATCCCGTTTCCCCAAGACTTCCGAATACTTCATCCGTGCTGACATGATGGAAAAGGGTGATTTGACCTTGATGAATCCTTGCGCATTCTAATAGATTAAAGGTTCCCACGATATTGGTCTGAATAAAAGCATCAGGTTCCATGATAGACCGGTCCACATGGGATTCCGCTGCAAAATGACAAACGGCATCGATATCGAATTCCTGAAAGATATCTCGGATGGCCCCGAGATCACGGATATCACTCCTGATAAAAATATATTGATTATGAAAGGCATCCTCAATACCGGTAAGGTTCTCGGGGTTGCCCGCATAGGTCAGGTTGTCCACATTCACCACGCGGCCTTGGAAACCCGAATCTCGGAGGATGTATTGGATAAAATTACTGCCGATAAAGCCACTGCCACCCGTGATCAAGAGATTTTGCATGAAAAGTTCCTTTCCGACAAGGGTATGCTTATTCAAATACTCTTTAGCGCATCATCGCTGTTATCAAAAATCTCAAAAATAAGGTGAAGCCGGGTCAGTTCAAAGACGGCACGGACAGAATCCTTAAGAGAGCATATCCGAATATCCCCCCCTAATCTACTGACAGATCGAAGGCAGGAGACCAGACTCCCCAAACCGGAGCTGTCAATAAAATCCGCATGACCCATATCGACCACCAAAAATGTGTTTCCTTCTTTGGCTAAATCGCTGACCTTATCTTTGAGTTCCTTTGCTGAGGAGGCATCCAGTCTGCCTTTTAGAGATAAAATGGTTTTATTATCGATTTTTTGTTCGGATATTTCCATCTATGTTCCTCCGTGAACGGTTAATGATTAAGGCATATGGTACACGATCTATGGTGTACCATACAAGGTACAGGTCACTGGTACAATGTTTGCTGGGTGCGAACGAGGGTGAAGGTTTTGCGGTGTTTGCCTTTAACTTCATGTCATATACCTTATACCGTGTACCGTATAGCATTTCCTCATAATTCTCTAAACATGGTCAGCCAGTTTTTTCCGTCAATGGTCTTATAAGAAACATGATCCATAACCTCTTTGATGATCGCCAGCCCTCGACCCCTTTCCGGGATCTCGAGGTCGTTTGAATCCGGATCAAAGGAAGGCATATGAATGGATTGCAAAATCTCCGGGTCCATGGAGCGGCCTGTGTCACATACATCAACCGTTAGTATCCGTGTATCCATTGAAAAAGTCACCTCCACTTCATGTCCTTTTTCATTCTGATAAGCATGAATAATCGAGTTATTAACGGCCTCCACAACACAAAGCTCGATTTTATAACACTCGGAATCCGAAAAGGGTGTAATTGAACAAAGTCGATTAATGGTCATCCCGATTAGAAATACATCCTTTAGATCACTATCTATGATTATTTTGATCTTTTTCAAAGGTTATTTTCCTCCCCTACCGAGCTGTTTATGGAAAGATTCCACCTAAACCACCTCCATGGCAAGGAGTGTCACGTCATCTTCAAATTGGTCATTGCCCTTCCATTGATAAAGGGCCTCCCTCACCGATGTCATGATCATACGTAATGGTTGATCCTGAACCTTTTGAGCAAGCTGAACGAGGCGCTTGACCGTGAATGGTTTATCATCGGCATTGAGACATTCCGTGATGCCATCAGAATAGAGAATCAGGCGATCACCCTGATCGAGATGAATTTCATGTTCCTCATATTCCGCCTCCGGAAACATGGCCACCGGATATCCACCAGAACCGATAAGGGACGTTTCTTTTCTTTTTTGCAGAAAGATGGGGGATGGATGTCCTGCCTGAGTGAGCACGGTTCGCCCATCGCGGGTGTCGATAATTCCATAAACAATGGTAAAGTATTGCATAATTTGATCATCAGTCTGGAAGCGTTGATTTAGGTGCCCCATAACATCCGCCGGTGATGTGATCCTGTAATAGGGCGGTTCGGGAATGGCATATTTTAATGGATTATCCTTGAGATCGGAAGAGGAGAGAATCTTGCTTAATGTGAAAGAGAGTAATGCCGCGGGGATGCCGTGCCCCGCAACGTCCAGGAGATAGAAACCCAAGTGATATTCATCCAGCTTAAAGTAATTAAATATATCGCCGGCAATGAATGTGGAAGGTAAAAACAGCCAATCAAATCGAACACCGAAAATGATGGTGTTCGGTTCAGGCAAAAGGCTTGATTGAACCCTTTCAGCGGCTTGAAGGTCTTTTTTGATAGTAGCATAGGCCTCGCTCACCTTTTCATTGGCTTCAGTCAGTTTGCGGTTATGTTCTTCCAGCTTTTTTTCGAGCCTGATCACACGTTCACCGGCCCGAATACGGACATTGAGTTCCTCACGGTTGAACGGTTTTACGATAAAATCATCCGCGCCGGCCTCCATACCCTCAATGATATCCAGTTTAGAGTCCTTGGAGGTCAACATGATGATATAAATATAGTTGGGAAAATCGGCCGCGCGTATGCGCTTGCATAATTCAAGGCCATCCAAATTGGGCATGAGCCAGTCCGTCACCATCATACGGATCTTCTCTTTCCTCAGGGTTTCCCATGCCTCCATACCATCCACAACGGATAGGACTTCATAGCCCAACTTTTCAAGAAGTCTGGACAATAGCAGTCGAGAAGCTTGGTTGTCGTCGGCAATCAGGATACGCATGAATTGTTATTCATTCAAGGATCGTACCAAAAGGAAAGGCCCGGGGCGCACAGCGCAAGGTGACAAAATATTATACCTGAATCTTGCACCAATCATCTACTGCGGCTTGAAGCGCCTTGACGATAAAGCTTGTTTCGTGATTTTGATCCTCACCATATC
>JAFGGA010000211.1 GCA_016930835.1 Deltaproteobacteria bacterium | reverse complement strand
GCCAGAAGTATCACGGGGAGTGAAGGGTTTCTCCTTTTGATTTCCGAGGCAAGGGACAAGGGATCCATATCGTTGAGATGGGGGGTGGCTATAACCAGATCATATTTTTTTTCAACCATCAGCGAGAGGGCCTCCCGGGCCGAAGATATCCTGGTGACCCTCGGGGGTTGGCTCAGGTTGAGCCCCCTGTATTCGTTAATGATTCTTGATGCGAGTCTACCATCCTCTTCCATGATGAATGCGTCGTAGTGACTGGAGACCAATAAGATTTCCCTAATCTTTATGGCCATTAGCTCATGAAAGATTTTGAAGCGTGAATAAAATTCTTTGGGCAATGGACTGTCGATTGAGACCATAGTAAACTCCCTCGATTAATGATGGCAAAAATCCTGGCTTCTTAAGTGGCAATGTCGTGCACTGAACTCGTTGTTTTACCTTGATTTTTTTACGCGAGGCCTCGTTCCTTTGAGACCAATTGTAAGCGTTCGACTTCTTTCCTTTTCGATTACAGAATACGGATAAAGGGCTTTCCAAAAAGGGTGTGGTGGGGCAGAGAGTTGATGTGTTTGGAATAGCAGGAAAAGGCCTGAATGTAAACCGGAGGTTTTAAAGAAGGAGATACGAACGAAATAATGACATATTTTCTATATGTTACTGCCTTTGAGACCCTTTGTCAATTCGTGAGATAAGGCGGTAACTTGTACTATGTGGGATGCCGGAAATGATTCTGATTTGAACACCAATAAGGTTGCGTGTACCTCCGTAAAGAAAAAAAGGGCGGTCGAAAGACCGCCCTTGCCTGATATCAAAGACAATAGAGGATCCTACGACTTATGAGGCTGCCGCCAACTTCGAATAGACCTTTCCATTCCCGTTGATGATCTCAAGTGCTTCGTCACGATAGGCATCCATGACATATGGAATCCCGGTAACCTTGGCACCTTCTTCGGTCAGTGCGCATAAGTCGTCTCTGCTGATATACTTGATTTCCCAGTTCCTTGAGCCTGCCATGAGCTGTTGCAGTCCCACTTTGATTTTGTCTGTGACGCTATACAGTCCAATGGCGCCCAGGGGAAACTCTTCAATTTCAGCACCGTACTTTTCCTTCAGCACTTCATAATTCATGAAGATTTCCTCTTTGGTGCCGCCGAATTTGGAAATAGTCGATGGAAGCCCGCCGTCTTCGCCCCTCAACCATTTCTCTGCATTTTTCCCTACCATTCCAGGTATCATGAGGGCGCGGCCCATGCACACGGCCTTGCAATAGGGAGCACCCAGGGCCAGGGCTTTGAAGACATGGTCTTCGGAGGAAAATCCACCCGCAAAGGCGATATCCGGCACCCAATCGCCCCTTTTATCCAGCATGCTGCACAATTCATAGGCCATTGAATGCAGATAAATGGATGGAATTCCCCACTCGGTCATCATCCTCCAGGGACTCATTCCCGTCCCCCCGGCTGCGCCGTCGATGGTCAAAAGGTCTATCTTTGCATCACTTGACCATCGGATGGCCATGGCCAATTCTCTCATGGGATAGGCTCCGGTCTTTAACGTGACTCTTTTGGCCCCCATTTTTCGAATACGCTCCACCTCCTTCATAAAACCATCCTGATCGATGAATCCGAGGCGGGAATGTCGCTCAAACTGCTTCAGAGGCCCGGCCTTAAAGGCCGCCTGAAAGGCCGGCAATTCAGGGTCAGGGGTAACAATATAGCCGCGCTTTTTCAATTCGATGGCCCGTTCAAGAGAATCGACCTTGATTTCACCCCCGATACATTTGGCCCCTTGTCCCCATTTCAATTCGATGGTTTCCACGCCCAACTTCTCTATCGCATACTCTGCAACCCCGTTACGGGTATCCTCTACATTCATCTGGACGAGGATGTCACCGTAACCTTCGTGATAGCGGCGATACTCCCGCACGCGCCGATCCAGTTCCGGAGACTTTTTGACCTTGCCATCCGGCCCAAGCTCCAGTTCCGGGTCGATCCCACACACGTTTTCGCCGCAAACCAGGCTGATGCCGCTTATTGCGGCGCCAATGGCGAAATGTCTCCAGTTTCTGCGGGCAATCTCAGTGCTTCCAAGGGCCCCGGTAAAGATGGGCACTTTCATCTTTACCTTTTCATTAGCCCCGAAGGAGGTCTCTGTGTCAACCGCCGGAAAGGTGGCCTTGTCAGGATTTGCCTCCACTCCCTTTGCCCCAAAGGCGTAACCCATAATGTTGAGGTTTGAATAATCGACAGGATACTCCTTATCCGAACCGGCGGTCACACTCCCGAAGGGTTCGGGATAGAGCAACTCCCGGCCACGGAATGTGGCATTAAAAAGATCACAGTTCCCCTTGCAACCGTCAACGCACCTTGTACATATACCTGACTGGGGTGCTACGTCTCGTGAGCGGTTTTTGGTCTGCAGGGCCTCATTTGAATTAGGTCTCTGGTAATTCATGATCAATCCTCCTTCTTTTTCATTTTAAAAATGCAAAAAAAAGGCGTCTTCCCGTTTATGGGATGAGACGCCTTTGTCCACCATATCCAGTATTCAAATATCTCTATACGCCATTGTATAGAAATTATTTTCACTCATTTAATATCTCACATTTAAACTGCACTTATATCATTGTCAAGATAATTTTAATCAGATAAACTTTTTAAGTTTTACTAAATTGACGGAGTAATCCACTGGCATGCCGGTTGTATAAACAATGGCTATGCCAGCGATTAGTGCCGAGAAAGGAAAAATCTCCTCCAATGAGGGAGCCAGCTATTCAATAAAGGAGGGGATAATGGGATGTTTCAGCGGATTATCGCATTCAGCCTATTTTTTGTGCATTGTTGGATTTAATCGTCTCTGGCCCCCTTTTGACGGATTTCCCGGACCACGCCCTTGATCTCTTGCATTCTCT
>JAFGGA010000210.1 GCA_016930835.1 Deltaproteobacteria bacterium | reverse complement strand
CATTTTACATGCCACCGGTCGCAGATCGGATATGTAACCCAACCCTTCGCTACCGGTCGGATATGAAATCCGACCCTACAAAAATCCCGCGTTTCTGTAACATTATACCATCGGCCGTAGGGTGGCATTTTATATGCCGCCGCTCGTAGGGTGGCATTTCACATGCCACCGGTCGTAGGTCGGATATAAAATCCGACCCTACAAAAATCCCGCATCCAGAGGCTCCACCTCCAATCTATTCCAAAAGGTAAAAATGTAAAAAACCCAAAAACTAAAATGTCCTCAGGAGGCGGAAGCCCATGCTGCCGAGCCTGCCGCCGGGTGTGTAGTAGTGCCGATCCGCAGACCGGCAGTGCCTGGCGTCGAAGAACCAGCTGCCGCCGCGTAGCACCCGGAGGAAGCCGCCCGAAGCCCCGATAGGATCGGTTACGGAACCGGATGGATAGTCTCTATACCAATCCTGACACCACTCCCAGACATTCCCGTGCATGTCATAGAGGCCCCAGGAATTGGGCCTTTTCTGCGCCACCGGGTGGGTCTTTTTCCCTGAATTACCGTCATACCAGGCATATTCACCAAGATCACTCTCGCTATCCCCAAAATAAAACCGGGTCGTGCTCCCCGCCCGGCAGGCATATTCCCATTCCGCCTCCGTGGGCAGGCGGTATTTTTGCGCCCCCTCCTTCCGGTTCAATCTGCTGATGAATTCCTGCGCATCATTCCAGGATACTTGCTCCACCGGACAGTCGTCGCCGCAATTCTTGAAAGTTGAAGGGTATTGCCCATTACGGCCCTCCATTGGCCTTGAGTGACCTCGGTGGTCTGCATATAAAACCCTTTGTTCAGTATGACCTGGTGCTGGAATTCATCAGTTTCCCGGTCTTTCTCATTGGCCGGGCTCCCCATCGTGAATGTCCCCGGAGAAATATAGACAAACTCCATATTGACGCTGTTTCGAATCCTGTCTCCTGTTCGGGTTACCTGGGCCTTTTTCAGCCGGATGTTAAGATATTTGTCCTCTCCTGCGTTCAGCGCAGTTTCCTCAGTTTCGGGTTGATAACCATCCGCTGACACTTCCACCTGATAGCTCCCTGCTTCCAGCTCTATACCCTGATAAAACAGCGGCCCAATGTTCAGGATTCGTACTTTGGCGTTGATGGGTTGTGTGTCCACATAAAGCCGGCCTTTACGGGGCTTAACCGGATCCAGGTACACATCAAGTGTCAGCGACCGGCCTTTTTCGATATAAACGACCTTCTGGTACACCTCGTAGCCTGGTTTTTCCACCAAAATATGATGTTCCGCACCCCCTGCCACTGAAACATTAGAAAGGGGGGTTGTCCCGACACGACGACCATCTATGGTGACTGCGGCACTCGACACATTCGATTCAACAGACAGGGTTGCACTGCTTATGGCTCTTGCAGAAGGTCTTTCAATAATGGCACCGCTGGAGGCGATAAACACGAACTCTCCGCCCATGTCTCCGGTATTTTTGATAGGCCTGCACATGGGGGTCTGCTCGGAGTTGTTGCTTACTGTGGGCGCGATCCGTGTATAGATTTCCTGTGTAGAGAGGTACGGTTTTTCATTTTTTCTCAATTCCTTGAGAAGCTGGTAGGCGAATACGCTGTGGCCGGCGGTGCCGTCATCCGCAACGGGTGTTTTATTCCCTGAGGTCATCCCCCACCGGCTTTTCTCGTTGTACAGGTTCAGGTAATATTTGTTGTCGATGATCGGCGGCATGTCCCTCGCCAGCCCGAACAGCGTTCCCGCATAGCAGGAGTCCGACAGCAACAGCACATGCCGGGCCTTGGTGCTGTACATGGCCTTCTGAACCAGGACATTATCAAAATAGGTAGTCGGATCGCCTGCCTTGGCATCGGATGGAATCCACCATCCATCATTGTACTGCCGGTCAATATCCCCGTGCCCGGCATAATAGATCAGGATGCTGTCCGTTTCCTTTGCCAGGCCTGATAAATCGCGTATTGCATTGTAAATGGCCTTTCGTGTGGCCTCTTGATTCAGGAGTACCTTCACCGTAAAGCCGTATCGCTTTTCTAAAACGTCCGCCATGGCCTGGGCGTCATTAATGGGTGTTTTAAGGTCCGGGATCTTTGGGTCCTGGTAATCGTTGATGCCTATAATCAGGGATCGAAAAGTGCCGACTTTGCCGCTTCCATGCTTGAGGTCGTCGATGACCCTGACGGCTCGAGTGTCGTCACTCGATGTGGCGGCAAAGAAAAGAAAACCTAAGCAGCACATGAGGCATAGGGAAAGGATCGCTTTTTTCATGATGTCCCCCTGTTCATTATTTTGAAGTGTTCACTTCGGGCGGCTGATAATAAAACAGGTGTCTGTGGCCGTGGGAACGGTCTGCACATGGGTGCCACCAACCGGTATAGCCCACCCTGTTTCCGGTTGAACAACTGCCACCCCTCTTGTTCGCAAAGATAGTGCACCCCGGGCGTTTACCGTGTCTTCCGAGTAAAATCCGCCCCGGGCCCTGGCTAGAAGGTCCTTTAAGTCACTGAACTGGTTCACGGATGCTATTACCGTGATAATGTCCTTTCCAAAGGGCGGTTGGACCTCGAGTTCTCCCCGATCACCCACGACCTTCAGCTCACCTGGGCCTATCCAGTTGTCTCTATCGTGTTCATTGGGGAAAAGAAGGGTATTTGTCTTTTTTTCTGTTCCGGCCTTCTCAGCAACCGAAGAGAGATATATCACCTTGATATAGCACCCCCTGGATGCACAAATGCGGAAGCGGACCTTTTCACCTTCCGCATAATCAGCCCCCTGCCCTTTATCCGGGTCTATGGTTACCTTGAAATCCGGATTCAGGTCCTGGTATTCCAGATCATCGTTGGCAAGTGCAAGGAAATAATCATTTTGAATCCGGTCTCCGATCCTGGCCAGCATATCCTGAAGGTTTCTGTTCTGGCGTATGAGTTCCCGGATCTGCTCACCTTGCTTTTCCTGGGAGGCCGCTATCCTCTGCTCGTATTCCTTCCGGCCCTCATCCGCCCGAATGATCTCCTGTCGGATCAGGGCGTATTCCTCCTTTGTTTGGTCGCCCGTTGACCCCACCTTGCTGTCAATGATCTTCATAAGGTTTTCCAGCCGGTCCATCCGATCAGCATAAACCTGCATGTTATTCGCCAACACGGATGATATTTGTTTGATCCCTTCGAGGATCTCTTCCTGTTTGTACTCCAGTCGATCTGCGACCTCGTTGATGAACGCCTGTTGTTCAAGCTGCCTGTCGGCGTCCTGTTTATTGATGACCAACAGCACCCAGTATTGATGGTCGCTGGGGTCGGACCATTTATCCCTTTCTTCAATACCGGATAGCACCTTCCGTGTGCTCACAAATAGGGATGAAACAATTTGCTGCTCCTCATAATCCCCTTTTTTGATCATCCGGTCTTCCACTTTTGATCTAATGGAAACGGAAAGCTGGTAGCAGAGCTCATCCAGTGCCCGGTCTTTTGCAAGCCGCATGGCATCATAATCCAGTGTTTCCCCATCAAAGGGAGCGAAACTGACTCCGTGATATGCTCCTTTAATCTGCAATGTGCCTTCCTGGTGGGCTTGGAGCCAGTCGGGTCTATATGCAGCCGTTGAGTCGGATACGGTCAGGATAATGAAAATGAAAAAGAGACATGCGGGCAAACAAGGCAGAGGATATTTCCTATGGGAGCGGTTCTTTCCTCTGAACATTCGAGTCTACCTCTCGATGCGGGTTGGGGGTTCGATTTTGCGTTTTGATACAGCCGAAAAACAAAGAAAGACTATTTGGATTCATAGCCCTCTTGAATACCATTAAGGGCCAAAAAGAGATCGACTTTTGTGTGTATGTGAGAACGTTATTTTGTATATACATGTTTTTACACACATAAACAACCTGTTTTTCAATAATTAAAGATAATCTTGAAAAAGTGTGTACAAATTTCAAGAACTCACATCATCTGATATTTGAAGACCGTTGTTATCAAAATCGATACGCAAGTTAGGGTTAACATTGACAATCATTGGCATTACACATATAATTTATATTATATATTAAAAAAAGGAGGCATATGATGGGCCAAGTGACTATCTATCTTGACAATGAATTGGAAACCAAGATTCAAAAAATCACAAAATCCATGAATATTTCAAAGAGTAAATGGGTAGCTAATTTAATCAAAGAAAAAATTGCCGATGAATGGCCTGAATCCGTTAAAAGTTTAGCTGGTGCATGGCCGGATTTTCCTTCAGATAGAGAGATAAGGGAGAGTCTTGGCGAAGACGTCAAAAGAGAGGGCCTTTAATGTTTTTACTGGATACCAATACGCTCATTTATTTTTTCAAAGGGATTGGCAATGTTGCTTCAAACCTACTGAGCAAATCGCCCAAAGACATAGGGATACCCTCTATTGTCATATTTGAACTTGAAGTCGGGATCGCAAAATCACAATCCCCTCGTAAGCGAATTGAACAACTCAAAGGTCTAATTACAGTCGTGAATATCATACCCTTTGGTATCAATGAAGCCAAAGCGGCGGCTGGAATTCGAGCCCAATTGGAGCAAAAGGGCATTTCAATAGGCCCATATGATATACTTATTAGTGGTATGGCTTTGACCTTGCAGGCTACACTGGTTACGCACAACACAAAAGAGTTTAAGCGTATCCCAAAACTGCATGTTGAGGATTGGTATTAAACATCGTTTTAATGCCTCTTATTTTAAAGGCCGCCATCCAATCCATGACTCCCTAATGGATAATAGGGAATCCGGAATTCCGGATGGACGTTTCAATCCCTCCGGTGGCAGCGGGATTGAAAACGCTTGCTTGATGGGGGTTTCTATTCTTCCAAATGGAGTGATAGAGAAGATGGGAATCCTAAAACATTGTTTTATGGACTCCCATCGGTTATGATATTAATATGAAAATCAACCGTATCCCTTTTCAATTTGACCTATTTAATTAGAATTTCATTGTGCTGATAAAACAACCTCCCCCTCCTCCGCCGCCGCCATCACCTCCGCCGCCGCCACCCGTAGCGCTTATGGTAATTGAAACGGTGGCGTTATTTGAGTTTACAGTACCGTCGTTCACTCTGAATGTGAAGGTATCAGTTCCGGCATAATTTGCATCAGGGGTGTAAAACAGGTTTTGGGCCGTTCCGCTGAGTGTGCCGTTTGAGGGGTTGCTGGTGACATTATAGCTGAGCGGATCACCATCTGCATCACTCCCGGTCAGGACTATAGGATTGTCTGTGGAATCTTCATCAATCGTGACAGACAATGGATTGGCCACTGGTACATCATTGATAGGACTGATGGTGATGGTGACCGTGGCACCGGGTGAGTCTACAAAGCCATCGTTGACATTAAAGGTGAAGGTGTCCGTCCCATAATAATTTGCATCGGGTGTATAAAATAAATTGGGTGCTGTTCCAGTTAGTGTACCGTTTGCAGGATCGCCGGGGACGGTGTACGTGAGAGGATCGCTATCCGCATCGCTCCCGGTCAGGACAATGGGATTGTTTGTGGAATCTTCATCAACGGTGATCGCCTGGGGATTGGCCACCGGCGCATGGTTGGCGGGACTAACGATAATACCCGAAGGACTGCCCAAGAACACAAATGCCGCACCCTCGTTAAGCTCAGAGTTCTGATAATTTGGGGCCCCGATGATGATATCATCGTTACCATCACCGCTTACATCACCTGCTGAGGCCACGCAATAACCCATCTGTGAACTGGCTTGATCACTCTCAATCATGGCGTGTGCGTTTGACGGGCCTGTGCCCGTGATGCCTGAAGCACCGCCCAAGAACACAAATGCCGCGCCTTCATCGGCTTCACCATTGTTATAAAAAAAAGCCCCGACAATAACGTCGTCATAACCGTCGCCGTTTACATCACCCGCAAAACCCACACTGCTTCCCATATACGCGTTAGCCTGATTGCCTTGAATCATGGCATGCGCGTTTAACGGGTTCGTGCCCGTGATGCCTGAAGCGCTGCCCAAAAATACAAATGCAGCACCTTCACTGGCCTCACCGCTACTGTAATACCCAGCCCCGACTATGATATCATCATAGCCGTCGCCGTTTACATCACCTGCCGAGGCCACGCTCCAGCCCATTGTGGCAAAAGCCTGATTACTCTCGATCATGGCATGTGCGTCTGATGGGCCCGTGCCCGTTACGCCTGAAGCGCTGCCCAAAAATACAAATGCGGCGCCTTCATCGGTTTCACCATCATTATAGAGTGCCGCTCCGACAATGATGTCATCATAGCCGTCGTCGTTTACATCACCAGCCGAACCCACAATGCACATTACCGCATAGTACTGATTCGGCACAAGCATGGAGTGTGCATTTGATGGGTTCGTGCCTGTAATGCCTGAAGCACTGCCTAAGAACACAAATGCAGCCCCTTCATCGGTCTCAGTGTTATCATAATAACGTACTCCGACAATGACGTCATCATAACCGTCGCCGTTTACATCACCCGCCGAGGCCACGCTCTGGCCCATCCATGCATCAGCCTGGTTACTCTCAAGCATGGCATGTGCGTTTGATGGGTTCGTGCCCGTTACGCCTGAAGCGCTGCCCAAAAATACAAATGCGGCGCCTTCATCGGTTTCACCGTTATCATAGAGTGTCGCCCCGACAATGATATCGCCATAGCCGTCGCCGTTTACATCACCTGCCGAGGCCACGCTATTGCCCATCCCCGCGCCGATTTGATTACCTTCAATCATGGCATGTGCGTTTGACGGATTCGTGCCCGTAATGCCTGAAGCGCTGCCTAAAAATACAAGCGCTATGCCTTCAACAGATTCACCGTTGTCATAACCGGGCACCCCGACAATGATATCGCCATAGCCGTCGCCGTTCACATCACCTGTCGAACTCACACTGAATCCCATATGTGCCCATTGCTGATCGCTCTCGATCATGGCACCATCCGTAGCGGTCAAAAACGGATCAACCACAATGGGATAACTCGCTCCACGATCGTCCACTGCGATGATGAGACGATCTGGGGATGGAACAGTGATATATGCCGGGAGTGTTTTTCCGGCGGTATCATAGGCCTTGATTCCGCCATATTGAAGTTGACGTCCTGTCGATGTGGTGAACACAACGGTATCATTTTCCAATCGGGCCTTGGCTTGTGTTACTGAAAGTTCTAGACGCAGATCTCCTTTTCCTTTTGGTCGTTTTGGAATGGTAAACCCATGCTCAAGGCCTTCTTCACTATTTATATACCATTCCGTAAATCCGACACGTCTGATTTCAACACGATTCTTATCATGATGAATGACACCTTTGGGCTCAACCTTACTAAGTACCTCTCCTCGCCCCATGCCAAGTGTTTTAAGGCCCAGAAGCTCCACGCTCTCTTTGGTTGTTCGATCCGATACGTGAATACCCGTATCATCAAAATAAGTACGCAGGTTATGGACGCGGTTGGGGGCCTGAAGACCTTCGGCATTGAGACCGGCGTGGTATTCATGCTCAGCCATACCCTGTCGCACGTTTGAAATCCAATTTGGATCAAGGTCAGTCTTTTGGTTTGCAGTCCAGGTGTCTATGATCGTTATCTCTCCACCACTCAGGGAAGCAGGTTGCAGATCTTTAGTAGAGACCTTGGCTCCCAAAACAATGCCTGCAAAGATACTAACACAAACCAAAATGGTTATTTTAAGAATAATCGACTTCATAATACCCTCCTTATGATTATAGGTTCGATATTTATCCCCAATGGGCAGATAGGCTAAGCTCGTGTCATTTTTCACGTTGTCTATCCTCCCTCAGATTCCTTTTTGTTTGACTCAGGATCTCCCAAAGCTCGTCATAGGTATTAAAGGCCTTTTTCCCCTTAATGCCGACTTCTTCCACCACACCGACAAAACGATGGGGCTTGTTTTTTTCAAATCGGTAGATTCGAATAATGTAATCCGAACTGGGATTCATATGGCTGAAGCGCCCCAAATTTAAAGTGCATTTTGTGTGGTGGGTGGATTTTTTTCATCAATATAATCTGGAGGTACATACGGATAACCTACGGATTAGAGGAAAATTAAGAAAAAATTTTATTGGTCGGTAACGAGAGAATCCAATCCCTCCCTCCCCTTTTCAGAGAAGGCGACGTGATATCGTTTCGAGATGAAAGGCGGATAATCTATGATAAGCGCATGAATTTCATTGACGTCTGCTCAGGGCGAGGAAAGCTTTCTGGATACCGGCCTTCGCCGGTATGACGGCTCATTTAAGACGTTTACAATGGTCCCATAAGTTCTTGATGCTTATAGACTTCAACCGGAATTTATTCCGTGAGGCGGATGGCGAAATGACGGGTCACGCCGAAACCAACCGTGGCACAGCTTGTCAAGGAGAAAGATTGGAGGGAAGGGATAACGCGTGAATATCTGCAGATCTCTTTCTGAAACGATGGGATATAATGTTATTTTTAGGTCCCTCCAAGTAATGTGTTACGGAGGGTTTTGGTTTGGAGGGAAGGCTCGACACCAAGAACGGCTTTCAATCTTTTTTCAAAACGGTTATACAGGGATAAGGCATTGGCCTTTAATCCGAGATTCTGATAACAAATCATCATACCCCGGCAAAATTCCTCAGCCAATTCATCTACTTCCATTCCTTTCTGATAACAGTCCAAAGCCTTCTCCCACTGTTTGGTTTGAGACCAATAATCGGCCAATCGGCCCACATGCCTCAGATACTTGCTTCGGAAACGCTCCCGGGTCGATATCAGCCAGGGCTGTTCCGCCTCATTTTCAAGAAAAGGCCCCTTATATAACTCTATGACTTCATGGGCGAGGGAAATAACATCATCCGTCCACCCCTGTTTTTGCTTAATCTCGACTTGGCTAAGGAGCCGCTCAAAGGCCCAGATATCCACCCAACAATATCGCGAATCAAGCGTCAGCCGACCGTCCCTGAATGGAAGCGCCTCAGAGCAACCCGTTAATCCTCTCAGCCGGTGGAGGGTTATTTCAAAAGAACGGTGAGCCGCATCACCATCAGCCTCCGGCCAAAGGATATCTGAAAGGTCCTCCTCTCTTACATCTCTTCCCCCAAGGGCAATCAAGGCCTTGAGCAAGGTCAGGGGTTTTTCTTGGGTCTTTCGGGAAAAGCGAATCGGTTTTTCGTCCTTTAAGATCCCGAATCGTCCTGATGTATAGATCGCTAAGGGCCAGGGCCATTTTTTATTCTTAAAAGAAATGCCATCCGACGGGAGGCGAAATGTAAGGATAAGGTCTCGAACATATTCCTCTTCAATTCCCTTTTCAAGGGCCAGGGCGCAAAGCCGGGCCATGGCAGCCGGCTGCCAGATAAACAACATGTTTTTCAACCCGAACTTTTTCCCAAAGGCCAAACCCTGAGTCAGGCTCTCAATGCACCTTTTCTCGTCCCCTTGGTCCATAACGAATAAGGCTTCAATGATGGAAACATAATACTCAAAAAGGTGGAAATGGTTCCTATCTATCAAACCCCTGACATGGACGATTTGGGCCCATGCCTCCTCCAATTCCCCTTTGCTGTGGAGGATATGTGACAGGAGCAACCGGCTTACGATTTCAGGAATAAGGGTCCCTGTCTCGATGGCCAACTTCAAAGCTATTTCAGCATGAAAAAAGGCCTGAGGTATACGATCTCTGAGAAAAAGACACCAACCTAAAAGAAAATGAAAATGGGATGTAATATATCGAGGACCTGGCTTAATGGCCGACTCCATTTTTTTTAAAAATATTTCGGCCTTCGCTAAATCACCAAGCGATAAGGAACCATAAACGCCTTGACTAAAAAGCAGGTGGTCGACCACATGGATTCCGTTGCTTTCTGCTATGTCAAGTCCCTCAGAAATCGGTTGTAGTTGTAAGCGGGGATCATCGCCAAGATTCTCGTGATAAAATGCCTCCAGGACCTTAAATACCATTCGATTGACCGGACCAGGAGTGAAGGATAAAGCCACTGATCTGATCTCTTCAAGCATCATGCCGCACTTCGCCGTCTCCCCTTTCATCATGTGATAATAAATTCCTGATGTACCGTTTTGAAGAATAAGATTCACGTCCATCATTTTACGGCTGAGCTGAAAGGCTTGATCCAGCCAACTTTCAGTATTATCACTATCATCCGTGCGCCTGTATACATTTGCCCATGCCATGTTTGTGGCCACACGGGCCTCGATCTCGATGGATGGGAAAGACGGATGATGCTCCATCCATCTGTTGAGCCAATCCATCCATGCATCGAGTTTAGAAAATTCATCATATTCAATGCTGACACACTCCACGACGCCCGACCATGCCAATAAGGTGCCAGCTTCATCTTCCCCGGATACAAAAAGATGAAAGACATGTTCAAAGGTCAAGCGTGCTTCGACGGGATCAAACGGCAAGCGGCAAATGCCTTTCCAATACAATAACCAGGGAAAACGCTGTATCATATCTGATGGAAAATGATTCAGCCATTCTTCGAGGGTCTTGTTTCTACCTTGGGCAAGCAAATGAGGGGCCTGTCTCAGGGCCAACTCGGCTAGGCCCTCCCAATTTTTCTCTTCGATAAAAAGCCATGCAGCTTCTTCCAATTGCCCGGATTCTTCAAGAAGAAGGGCTGCGTGATGATGAAGATCTGCCAAAACAGCCGGTGAAAAGAAATCCTTTGCCTTAATTATCAAAAAGTTTCTAAAGAGGGGGTGATACTGAAAAACCGGTTCTGCCAGGGCACGCTTTTCTATAAAGTAATTATTCTTTGTTAAAACCGTCAGCATCTCGACTGCATTGGGAAGGCCGGTCAGGGCCTGCACCATTTTCTCCGTCATCTTGGGAAGAGAGGCTGTCTGCATCAGGAAGGTCCGAAACCTTTTTCCCGTCCTGTTGAAAACCTCGCTTCCAAAATAATCAACTATTTCTTCGGGGGCGGATTTCCCCAGCGACGGAACTTCAATGCCCTGCTTCACCCCTTCCAAGATAAGAATCAAACCGGCAATCCACCCATCCGTAATGGTGTGAAGACCATCCATCATCTCTTTGGAATCGATCTCCGGTGCCCTAAGAGCAATCATTTTGCTCGATTCACAGGGCGTGAATCGAAGGTCGTTCCAACCGATAAGACCCATTTGGCGATTAGCCCTTAAACGTGCATAACCTGGTGGTGGCTCGTTCCGGCTGATCATGATAAAATTGAAACCGTCGGGAATCGCAGAGAGGCCATTGAGGATGACCTCGTGAAATGGAGAATCAGGGGTTAAATGATGGCAATTATCAAACACTAAGAAAGAGGGGGGATTTAACCGACTATAAAGGTTCTCGAAAAATCTCAATGTAAACGTGGGGATACCCAATAGATATTCAGGTGTAAGGAGGGGAATGGGTTTCCGCCTTCGCGGGGCGGCCTTTTTAGCCGCCAACCCCAGGTAATAGAAGAAAGAGGCGATATCGCTATCTCCTTCATCTACCTGGTAACATATGCAGGGCAATTCCTTTTCATCAAGATAACTGGCCACAAAGCTGGTCTTCCCACAACCTGCCGGACCAGAGACCCAGGTTAGGGGAAGGTTTACGGAGGCATCAAAAAGGTTAAACAACCTTTTTCTCGGGAAGATATCCCTAAGCCTGGGCCGGGTGATCTTGGCTATCGAGGGTCTTTCTTTCATCATGTCTAGCCTAAACCTAAATGACTTCGGCATCCTATAACAAAGCAAGGTTTATATCTGACGTTTGTCTTCCCTTGATGAAGATAGGCTCAGTCTCTAAATATTTTGCCCATTTTTTATTTATTGCCATTTGCACATGACAAGGAATGCTCAGTTATCCAAAACGAATAGGATGATGAAAGACTTGATTCAGAGAGCTTGGAAAAATGAATTTCCATTAATTGGATATTAAAGTATTAAAGAAAAATTACATGAGAATGGCCATAACACACTGAAAATAAAGAGAAAAAATGGCGAAGTCAAGATATTTTATCGAATAAAAAAATATTTTTCCTTGAAACTAACATCATCTTTAGATTTAAAGTCCTTATGATCATAAGCCGATAATTATCTAGATAAAAAAATCTGAAAAGAATTGAGGAGACTGCATAGAAAAAGCTTATCAATCTCATCAAAGATCAGAATGCGCGAGGAGGCCATTCCGCTTGGACATCACGGAATTAAAGAACGAACTCACTTACCTCGGTCTTTTTGACAAGGCAAAGGAGATCTATGCCGAATTGGGGGCAAGCGCTGTTCTTTCCTATATAAAGTCCAGTCATCGTCTCCTCAGCAAGGTGTATCATCCGGATCTGAATCCCGATAATATGGAAAAAGCGAAAATGACCCAGCAGAGGCTCAACAGGGTCGGTCAGTTGATTAAGGATATCAGGGATGACGAGATTGTCGAACTTTTCCGGTCGGAACAACCCGAAGAGGAAAACAGGAAGAAAAGGATACTGGTCGTGGAAGATGAATTCGGGCTGCAGGAGATTTTCAGAGATATCTTTATCATGGAGGGTTATGATGTTCGTATTGCCGTGGACGGAATCGACGGATATGAGGCATACAAAGAATTCGAGCCGGACCTGGTGTTCACGGATGTGGTCATGCCCAAGATGAACGGACTGGAGCTTGTAAAAAAGATCAGAGAGACTAACCCGGATATAAAAGTGATTTACATCAGCGGTTTTTTCGGAATCAAAAGGCTTAAAAAAGACCTTGATGAAGAGATCATGAAATACGGTTGCCCCACACTGGCAAAGCCCTGTAAGACAAGTGATATGTTACAGGTTGTAAACGATTACCTCGCCGATTAATGGACGAACCGAGAGAGTGCCCATCGGGAAATACCCCGAATTTCCTACCTCTGCTCCCTTCCGCTAGGGGTTGACCATGCCCCATGATTATTGGCTGAACACAGGGGGGGACTATTTTGATCAGGCGTCCTATGATGCATCGATATTGGAAAGGTTGATAAACTCAGCCGGTTCATTTCCCCTCGCTTGATGGGAGTTTTTCCCCGCTATCACCAAAAAAGATTTGCCCGAAGGTCTGGGATGGGCCATCGAATCCCTGACCCTGACCACGCACAGTAGAACCTATCTGGACGCCCCCTACAACTTGATTCATCTCATCCCCCATCAGCCTTTTATTACTCCTTAAGTCCAATAATTAAATATTTTCAAGAAAATCCCGGTTTTGCCGATATCTAAAGAGGAAGACGGCGGTTGTGAAAACCATCAAATGGAATCAATCCCATTCGTCACGGCGATAGGGAGGGTGAAAGGCAATGTCGGCGATCGGGCGATGAACCTGAAAAAAGATCCCCGTGCCCCTGAAACCCTTTTTTTGGACAGGCATAGATGAGCGCGTAAATCAAACGGGCATTCGCCCGGGACGGAAAAAGCTTTCAGGATGCAGGCCTTCATCGATATGATGGCTTACTAAAGACATTTACAACAGGTTCAATATTTCACAGGGATCCGAGGCGAAGCAGGCATGGTGTCTGAAAAAATAAGGGTCAGGATAGCGGAAATCCAACTTTGTGAAGACAATCTTATCCATATCGACATCCTACCCAAGGCGGAAATGGTCCTGGAAGATTCCCATGAGATTTATGACACCGTGATGAAAATATCGGATGGAAAATTATACCCTTTATTAATCGATTGCAGATCCATCGTATCCATGGAGAGGGATGCCAGAAAACGATTTTCAAACGAGGATGTGGTTAGCGCCGTGGCACTCCTAGTGGAAACACCCCTGAGTAAGATCATAGGGAATTTTTTCGTCGGCCTTAATAAAACGACAGTACCTCTCAAGTTATTCTCTTCAAAAACAAACGCCCTTGAATGGTTGGAAGAATTTAAGCCATGAGTTTTCGAGATAATAAAGATAAAGATCCCCGAATCAACCGGATTCTGGAACTGGTCCATTCACTTGCTGCCGGCGATCTGGACGCAAGGTGTCCGGTGAGTCAGGTGGGTGATGAACTCGACGCCATCATCGGCGGCCTCAATATGCTTGCCGAAGAACTGCAAGCCTCTTCAATGGAAAAAGAGCAGGCCAGAATGAATCTGGAGGCCGAAAAAGAAAAACTCCGCTTTCTTATCGAACAAATCCCGTTCGGCATCATATCCCTTGATGCAAAAGGCAACCATCACTTTGTCAATAAGAAATTCATCGATCTATTCGGTTATTCCCTTCAGGAGATCCCCGACGGGAAAACCTGGCTGCAAAAGGCCTTCCCAAACGGAACACACCGTAACCGGATCCTTTCATTCTGGATTGAATATGTGAGAAACCCGGAAACCAAATACCTCCAGCCGCGGGTCTTCAATGCCAGATGCAAGGATGGAACAATCAGGGAGGTACTAACCAGTGTCATCAAGCTGGACGAAAATAACCTGCTGGCCGTCTATGAGGATGTCACTGAAAAGAGAATGCTTGAACAGAAGCTGGTTCAGGCCCAAAAAATGGAGGCTATCGGAACCCTCGCAGGCGGCGTGGCCCATGACCTGAACAATATTCTCTCAGGGATCGTGAGTTATCCCGATCTATTACTGATGGATCTCCCCGATGACAGCCCCATGAGAAATGCTATCTTGACCATCCGGCAATCAGGCAAAAAGGCCGCGGCCATTGTTCAGGACCTTTTGACCCTCGCAAGGCGTGGAGTTTCCATCAATCAGGTCCTGAATCTAAACAAAATCGTCGATGAATACACGAGAAGCCCTGAATATCAAAAGCTTTTATCTTTTCATCCCAATGTGGAGATCGAATTCAGATTGGCTGAAGATTTGTTGAACATCAAGGGTTCATCCGTCCATCTGTCCAAAATGTTAATGAATCTGACATCCAATGCCTTTGAAGCGACCATGAATAAAGGAAAGGTGATCATCTCCACTGAAAACCGTTACGTGGATATGCAAAAAGGACTGCATCACGATTTGGTTGAAGGAGAGTATGTGGTTCTGGCGGTGGCTGACGAAGGTATCGGCATCTCTAATGAGGATCTAAAAAATATTTATGAACCCTTCTACACCAAAAAGATCATGGGCAGAAGTGGAACCGGCCTGGGTATGTCCGTTGTATGGGGTACGGTGAAAGACCATAGGGGTTACATTGATACGAAAAGCTCTGAAGGGCATGGGACCACATTCGAGATCTATATCCCCGCCACCAGATCCAAAACCGAAGACGTGTTTAAACCCAAGCTGGAAGAATATACCGGGAACGGGGAGACTATTCTTATCGTGGATGACGTCGAGCAGCAACGGACGATTGCTTCAAACATGTTGTTTCGTTTGAATTACACCGTGGACACCGTTCCGAGCGGCGAGCAGGCCATTGAATATCTCAGGGAAAAAACCGTGGATCTGGTTATCTTGGATATGATCATGCCTCCCGGAATGGATGGTCTGGACACTTACCTGGCGATAAAAAAGATCCACCCGGACCTTAAGGTGATTATTGCCAGTGGCTTTTCTGAAACGGACCGCGTCAAAAAGGCAATGAGGCTTGGTGTGCGGGAGTATATTAAGAAGCCTTATAGCATGGAAACCATAGGCATGGCGGTCAAAAAAGAACGGGAATCTACCCATAAAAGCGCACCCCCCTGAACAATCCGTTTTACGTAGCTCTCTCAGAAAAAACACTCTCCCTCCCGAATCTTTATGCCTGGATTTGACGCATGAACCATCATTTCCCCGATCTCTGTCCTTTATTGAGAGGCGTCTTGATGACCACTCCCCAGATATCATGAGATTTGAAAAAATCGCATAATACCTCTTTCGTTCCTCCGCGCTGGAATGAAGACATACTTACCAATTTTGTGAAAAGGATTTCATTCACAGTCATGTAAAATTTTTCGCAAAATGGATCTCTCCTTGAACCCAAGGTATAACTAGCTGATTTTACAAATGTATTCCGAGCAATAATCCAAGAAAAATCCGGCACATCAATTGCTAACCTGGTAGGTAATAACAAATCCTCCAATACAGAAAGCAACATCAAACATATGAAAATGATATCTCCAAATATATATTGTAAGGTCTGGTTTATCTCCATTATGATCGTAGGAATCATATGTCTTTATCGCTCCAATATAGATTGTACAAACGCCTCCCATGGGGCCCAGGGAAAACATGCCACATCTGAAACCGCTCAGGGCATACCGGCCCATAGCGTGGTCGCCGTATCGAGTATCCTTGCATCTAATGAAAGCAGCTCTGATTCAGGACATAATAACCCGATGATGATTCCAACAAAAAATGCTGCTACGATTACGATCCTTCAAGAAAACAAAGTGATGGATCTCAATGAAATCCTGGCCGATTACTATGACGGCGAAGTCACACCTTACGAGGAAAGGGCCTTCAAAAGAGTACTTCAGTGGAAGGAAGATTTTAAACGCATTACAAAGGACTATCCTCATGTAACCTGGGAAATGCTGGCTGCCGTGGTTAAAGCCGAGACGCAGGGTAAAACGGGACGGCAGGTCTCCAATGCGATGGCCGTTGGTATGCCGCAGATCAAGTATCAGGGAGCATGGGCATTTTTTTGGGATGCCGCGTTCAGCCAAAAAATAGACGATGGGGCTTTTTGGGTGAAGGATTACTATAATGCAAGGATTCGATTACGGTATAGCCTGCAACTTAAACGAATCAAGCAGTACCTTCAAAGTGAAGGACTTCTTGTCATGCCGGTATCATCATGCAGATCCGCAACGACATATCGACAAGCGAGGTCCGGCACATGGGCGAATCTGAAAATCCATCTACGAAGAAATTATCGGCCCGGAGAATATCAGGTCGCTGTGGATATCGCGGCCATGTATATCGATCATCTGATCGATACATTCCAACAGGTCGGGAGACAGGTCAGAGAGATCAAACAATATGTGGAGCAGAATCAGATCGCCGGCATCCATGATATCCAAGTATCCGGGACCACCAGTATCCGGCTGAAAAGGATCGAGGAATATTTGGCAAAAAGGTCCAAAAATACGACGATCATTGATATTCAAAGGCTTACCCTGACACATATCAACAACATCCTAAATAGATTTGAAGACCCGAATACCTATTTATCCGCATATAACTTTGGCCTGAAGAATACATTGGATTATATCCATGCGGAAAAAAATTTGCCCGAGGAAATAAAATCATATGCAAATAGAGTCGCCACATATGATATTATTTTCCAAAAGATTGAAAAATTCAGCGTTTTTGTCTAGACAACCCATTCAAAAACAAAAAGGGGGTGAATTTTTCCTGTGACATGCCCGGAAAAATATCTTATACTCAAGGTTAAAAAACGGCTTTTTGTCAACATCACCTACCCAATTCAACCAAAAATCATTTTATCGACCGATTGATCATAAGGAGATGGTATGAATGTTTAGCTTGAAGGTGGTATACTCTAGCAGAGGTATTGAAGAGCTGGAGTAGACGGGGCACAGGCTG
>JAFGGA010000209.1 GCA_016930835.1 Deltaproteobacteria bacterium | reverse complement strand
TTAGTGCCCATCCAGAAATGAGAGATTTTGTTCAAGGTCAAGGAACGCGAAGATTGTAACCACAGGAATACATTGCAGTATTTCGAGTCCCGCCTTGCGGGATGAGCGTGACGCAGAGATTGGACAAAATAGCCATTTATGGATGAGCACTAATTAAGAACTGACCACAGGTCGTAGTGTACATGGAGAAAATCTTTTTAAGATCCTCATTCAATTTTTACCGCAAAAGGGACTTCTACCTTTGCACCTCCGTCCTCTCGGCGAAAATGCAGATAGCCCCTTTCTCCGCGTCCTCCGCGTCGTTACGGTGAGTAAAATGAGACAGAAGGCCAGACTATGGAATTATGCGATAAAAGCGCTCTGGAACTAAGCAGGCTTTTAAGAAAAGGCGAGATAACGTCACGCGATATCACGGAATCCGTTTTTCAACGGATCCATGAGAAGGAATCCTCGATCAATGCCTTTATCACCACGACCCCGGATCTGGCCTTCCAACAGGCAGATAAGGCAGATAGACGTTTACGGAAAGAAAAAAACCGATCTCCCCTAATGGGTATCCCCATTGCAATCAAGGATATTTTATGTACAAAAGGTATAAGGACGACCTGCGGCTCGAAGATGTTAGGGAATTTTTTTCCCGCATATCATGCCACGGTCGTTGATCGTATCTTAGATCAAGGTGCCGTTCTAATCGGGAAAACCAATATGGATGAGTTCGGGATGGGCTCATCCACGGAAAACAGTATCATTGGTCCAACCCATAACCCTCTACATCCGGACTATGTTTCTGGCGGCTCCAGTGGCGGTTCCGCGGCCGCGGTCGCAGCCGGTGAAACTATCCTGGCGATTGGTACGGATACCGGTGGGTCTATCCGCTTGCCTTCAGCCTTTTGCGGGATCGTGGGGATGAAACCCACCTACGGCAGAGTCTCCCGCTATGGATTAATCGCCTATGCCTCATCATTGGATCAAGTGGGTGCCATGGGACGGAGCGTTCAAGACTGCGCCTTACTACTGGATGAAATGACCGGTCACGACCCATTGGATTCCACGTCCGCGGATATGGCTGGATCCAACTTTCTTGACTCCATCACCCATGATATCAAGGGGATTAAGATCGGCATACCGAAAGAGTATTTTATTCAAGGGTTGGATCCCCGTATTCAAGACCATATCATGGAGGCCGTGTCTTTGTTGAAAGCGAACGGCGCAACCATAAGGGAGATCTCTTTACCCCACACCCAATATGCAGTCAGCGCCTATTATCTCATTGCCACAGCTGAAGCCTGCAGCAATCTGGCTCGATATGACGGTGTTCGATACGGCTTCAGGGCCACGGATGATATTGAAGATACCATTACCATGTATGAAGCCACACGAAGCCTGGGATTCGGTAGGGAAGTCAAAAGGCGGATCATGCTCGGCACCTATGTGCTTTCAGCAGGTTATTATGACGCCTATTACCTCAAGGCCCAGAAAGTTCGGACCTTGATCAGAGAGGATTTTATCAAGGCATTTGAAAATGTTGATTGTATCATCGCACCGGTCTCCCCTTGCTTGCCTTTTAAACTCGGGGAAAAGATGGATGATCCACTCCAGATGTATCTCGTGGATATCTACACGGTCTCCCTGAATTTATCGGGCCTCCCCGGCATGAGTATCCCTTGCGGCTCAGCTGATGGATTACCCATTGGGATGCAGATCATCGGGCGGCCGTTTGATGAACAAATGGTGTTCAATGTCGGTTATGCTTATGAGGAATTGTCTGGAGACTGATTTCTCAGCGTTGAGGCGCGGAGGACGCAGAGAAAATTTTAAAAACTATTACTCTCACAGAGAGCATAAAGAACACAGAGAAAAGCTTTTAATAATTATTAAAACCTCTGTGAACCCTGTAGGCTCTGTGAGAGGTACCCCAAAAATTTTTGACAGCGGTGTGAATAGAGTCTAGAATGAACTACGAACCAATCATATGTTTTGAAACACACGTGGAACTTAAAACCGAGACCAAGCTTTTTTGCGACTGTCTGGTTCGATACGATGCCCCACCCAACACCCATATCTGCCCGGTATGCACCGGACAGCCCGGTGCTCTTCCCGTTTTGAACAAGAAGGCAGTTGAATATGCAGTTAAGGCCGGAGTGGCCTTGAACTGTACCATAAACCAAAAATCACGATTTGCCCGTAAAAATTATTTCTATCCAGACCTCCCCAAGGGGTATCAGATCTCCCAATATGAACGTCCCTTTTGCGAAGACGGGTATCTGGAGATCACGGGGGATGATGGACGGCCGTATGCAGTGGGGATCAAACGCATTCACCTGGAAGAGGATGCGGGCAAACTGGTGCATTCATCCGATTCTTTTGATGAGGCCGATTACAGCCTGGTGGATTATAACCGATCCTGCATCCCTTTGATCGAGATCGTCTGCGACCATTACCGAAACCCTATTCGTTCCGTGCTGGAGGCAAAGACCTATTTGGAAAAATTGAAGCAGGTATTGCGCTATATAAACATTAGTGATTGTAATATGGAAATGGGTCAACTCCGTTGTGATGTCAATATTTCCTTGCGACCAAAGGGATCCGATGAATTCGGGAATCGTGTTGAGATCAAGAATATGGCTTCTTTCCGTTTTATTGCGGAAGCCTTGGAGTATGAGATCACCCGGCAGACCGAACTTCTTGATCAAGATCAAACCATCCTCCAGGAGACCCGGTTATTTGATGAGAGTAAAAAAATCACCCTCCCCATGCGAAGCAAAGAAGATGCCCCGGATTATCGTTATTTTCCTGACCCGGACCTGCTGGATGTACATATTGATGACTTCTTTCTCCAAAGCATAAAAAAGAGTCTACCCGAACTTCCCGATCAAAAAGCGAACCGAATGATTACGGAATACGGTATTTCCCAAAGCGATGCCCTGATCCTGACCCGGGATCGTCCCATCTCTGAATTTTTTGGGGAATGCGCGCCACTATGCAGGGATAAGAAACGATTGAGCCATTGGATTATCAAAGAGCTGTTTAAATTGTTAAACGATACATCCACCTCCATCCGGGAATGCCCCATCCAACCTCGTGATATGTCCGATCTCATGAACCTCATGTCAGATGGCGCCATTACGGATACCATCGGGCGAACAGTCCTTGAAGAGATGTTTCAAGATGGCGGGAGCCCTCAGGACATTATTCATCAAAGAGGCCTTCAACCCATCCAGGATAAACAAGAGTTGGAAGCGATAATACAACAGGTTATCGACGAGAACCCGGATGCCATCACCCAGATCAAGGCCGGTCAAACCAAGCCCGTTGATTTCCTCATCGGTCAGGTCATGAAAAAGACAAGAGGCAAAGCCGATCCAAAAAAGATCAGAAATGTGATTCAAGATAGATTTTACAATTGAAATATTATCACTTTGCTCCTCATATTCCCTCATATCATGATCCAAAGTCATGAATCGTCCCGCCATTAGTTTCGTCATCGTCATTTATACAAAGGCAGGGATCCGGTTGTTTTTGCAGGCAGATGATGTGAATACTGTGATTACCTGAATCTTGCACCCATTATCGTAGCGCGGCGCCGAAGGCCTGACTATAAAGCGAAGTTGGAGTGATTTCGACCCGCAGGCACATTCCCTATATGGCGAGGATCAAAAACACGAAACAAGCTTTATAATCAAGGCGCTTCAAGCCGTAGTAGATGATTGGTGCAAGATTCAGGTATTAGACTGTTAATACCTGAATTTTGCACATAAACCACCATTTCGGCGATTCCAAACCGATAAAAATTTTCCTATCGAAACTAATCGGTGGCCATT
>JAFGGA010000020.1 GCA_016930835.1 Deltaproteobacteria bacterium | reverse complement strand
GTACGCTGACATTCTTAAACAATGCATTACCTGCATGGCGTGCAACGAATATTGTCCCAATGGAGCCAATCCCTACGACCTGATATGCACGCTTCAAGAGGAAAAAGGGATCCGGTTTGTATCCGAAGAGATCGTGGACGTGATTGAGGACACCTTAGCGGCGGTGCCCAATCGCATGATTGAGGGAGATCCTGACAAACCAGCCCTAAATCTTTGCGTTATGGAACATGCTTATCCAAGAGATATGACCGCGAGCAAGATGTTTAACGGCTTAACCATTGTAAGAGGCGCCGACTACTTTTCTCGCATTGTGTATCTTCATACCGGCATGGAAAGCAAGGTGCGCGCACATGCCCAGACTTACATCGATAACCTCAAAAGGCTCAACAAGCATCAAATTGTTTTTGTTCATGACGACTGTTACACCATGGTGGCCAAGAAAGCACCTGAATACGGAATTGAGGTCCCCTTTGAACCGGTTCATATCGTTGAATACATGGTGGGTTACCTGAACAAACACATGAATTCCATCGGCAAACTGGGGAAGCGGATAGCCTATCAGCGTCCCTGCATATCACGTTATACACCTGAGAAGGAATCATTTCTGGATGAGTTTTTCGATCGAATCGGTGTTGAAAGAGTAGCGAGAAAATATGATCGCCAACATGCCCTCTGCTGTTCGTTCGGCCTCAGGGAAACAGACCCTGAAAGAGGATCAGCGATAATGGAGAGGAATCTAAGTGATGCCATTGAGCATGGAGCCGATGCAATGGTCTTTTTGTGCCCGGGCTGTTACTGGTTAACGAGCGATGCCTGTGAGAAAAGCGGACTGGCATCGATATTTATTACAGACCTCTGTCGCATGGCTCTTGGTGAAATCCCCTTTTCTTCAAGGCCCTGGGTCGGAGAGTGAACCACTATTCATGGAGGAAAGAATCATGTCCGTCAAACTGGTTAAAGGCGATTCAATGGAATTCGGCACCTATGGATTTGAACACATCAATCTCCCGGCAGGCCGACCGGCTTACTGGGATACCATCCAAGTAGCAAAAATTGTTGATTCCAAAACCTTTTCCGAACCGCGTTTTGGAATCACCCTGGAGAAATCACCAGCCGGTCCTCCCATTAATCATCGATTTGACTACGATGAGGTGGGCTATATTCTATCCGGTGGGCCACTTCGGGTGACGTGTGAGGGAGAAACATATGAAGCCCACCCGGGGGATTTCATCATTTTCACCAAGGGTACGGAGATCGTCGGAGAGGCGGTCAACGCGTTTGACTACCTAACGATCCATTATCCGCCTCTTGACATACTCATTAAAGATCGAGAAAAAAGATTCGGGTTAAAAAAATAGCATGGAGGTGCATCATGAACAATCAGGATATTGAGAGAACATTGAAGCAAGATTTAGGAATCAAAAAAGAGCTTGTTGCCTTAAAACCACTGAAAGAGATACCGCCCAATATACCCCATTACGAAGGTCTTGCAACGCCGGGTCTCTGCACCCAGGTGGGTGAAGTGATTAAGGAGAAAAAGGTTTTCTATACCACTCGAGAGAACCACATGTGTTATGAAGGATTAATCGCGACAGGGGTATGTGAGCTGTCAAAAAAGGAGTATAAAGAAACGATAACAGAATTACTGGAAACCTACCCCTATCATAAAGATGTCGATACGGCGATGCGTTTTTACGATCAATGCATTGAATCTATTAAGCCTCCAAAAGTGGAAAACAAGTGCCTATTGGTCGGACCGCTTAGTAAAATTGAAGATCCTGACCTTGTCCTCATGTTTTGTACGCCGAAGCAGGCGGATATTCTCATTCGTGTTCAGGGCTATATCGGAGATCTTTTCAAGGGTTTTGGCGGAAGCGGCGGATGTATTTTTACCATCCGTTATGCCTTCACGAACAGGGAGCCAACCTTTACGACCAGTGATCTATCGTGGCGGATGTTTGTAGGACTTAATGAAAACGAAATGACTGTCACGTATCCCTATGAGCGCTTGCTTGAAATTGCTCCCCATATTAAGTCCACGACCGATTATGTCAATAATTTTGCATCGATGTTTGATAACCTTTAAACAATGAATGCTTTAAGATAGGGCTTTGCATCGGATGGAGGATAAGGAGGCAAACCATGACCAAAGATGAACTGATTCACACGTTGAAAGACGACCTCAGGATAAAAAAGGAAATCATTGCCGTCAAAGCGATGAAGCAACCACCATCAGATATTCCACGCTATAAGGGTCAGGCGTCACCGGGAATGTGTGCCTTTGTAGGAGAAATTTTAAAGGATGGATCGGTGTGGTATGCAACCCAAGAAAATCTGGGGTGCTTTGAGGCTTTGACCGGAACCGGTACCTGTGAGAATATGCCAAGGGATGAATACCTGAATTTTATGATCGAGCAAAATCAATCGTATCCCATGCATAAGGATGCAAAAACACTGGTCGACTATTATGATAAAGTGGATGATTTTTTTAAACACCCAAAGGTCGATGGGACAGGTATTGTTGTAGGCCCTCTTTTAAAGGTGGATGATCCTGATCTGGTCCTGCTTTTTGTAACCCCACATCAAGCGGATATCCTCACTCGCGCTCGAGCTTATTTGGGTGATTTCACCAGAGGATTTGCAGGAATGGGGGGTTGTATCTTTACTATACGCTACACATTTAATTCGGGGGATCCGTCATTTTCCACAAGCGATACAGCCTGGAGGATGTTTGCCGGTCTTGATGAAGACGAATTAACCTACACCTTCCCCTATCCAAAACTGTTGGAGATAGCCGACCGGATAAAACCAACGGCCGAATATGTCAATGGTTTTAAATCCATGTTTTGAACAGCGCTGCGCTATTTTCATCTACAGGAGGACACAGCAATGGATAAACCCATGCCAAATCTTGCTTTCCAGTTTATGTCTTTGGCTTTCAAGGTTCGCGATTTCCTTTTGCCTCGCAAAGACGTCCTAAACGAAGTGGGCATAAAGCCAGGCTTCCATATACTGGATTATGGATGCGGTCCTGGAAGTTACTCAGTCATTGCTGCTGGGCTGGTAGGGCCGAAAGGAAAGGTTTATGCCCTTGACATCCATCCACTTGCAATAAGGCGAGTTCAGGAAAAGTCTGCAAAGATGGGATTGACAAATATACATACCATCTCTTCCGATCGAGAAACTGGATTGGAGGACGCTGCGGTAGATGTTGTGTTGCTGTACGATACCTTTCATCACTTAAGTGACTCAGATGCCCTTCTGAAAGAGTTGCATCGGGTGTTAAAACCAGCGGGTATTCTTTCGTTCTCAGATCATCATATGAAGGAAGGTGACATACTCTCTCAAGTAACCCACAAAGGACTTTTTAAACTATCGAAAAAAGGCAGAAAAACATACTGTTTTTTGAAAGAAAAGGGCTGAGCTTGTGGTGTACGACCATAATTGTGGAAATAGTTAAAAGAGAAACGTTGAAAATGGGCCTAATTTTTGTGGATGATGGTTCCGACATGGTCTCCGTTTAGGGCACGAGTGATATTTCCTTTTTCCATTCCGTTGATAATCTGGATTTTGTCAAGAACCTCACTGTATTGAAGAATATCCAGG
>JAFGGA010000208.1 GCA_016930835.1 Deltaproteobacteria bacterium | reverse complement strand
TGCACCAATCATCTACTGCGGCTTGAAGCGCCTTGACTATAAAGCTTGTTTCGTGATTTTGATCCTCACCATATCGGTAATATGCTTGCGGGTCAAAATCACTCCAACTTCGCGTTATAATCAGGCTTTCGGCGCCTCGCTACGATGATTGGTGCAAGATTCAGGTATTAAAACATTTTTATTCTGGTATGATAAACACCCATGATCCAGATTTTTTCCGTATCAAAAAGCTTTGGGGGCAACATCGCCTTGAAGGATATCAGCTTAAGGGTTCGGCAAGGGGAATTTGTTTTTATTACTGGGCCAAGCGGCGCAGGCAAAACCACCCTATTGCGGTTGATATTCGGTACGGAGAAACCTACTGGCGGCCAGATATTGATCAACAAGATCAATTTGACCAGGATTAAACGCTTAAAACTTGACATGTTAAGGAGAAAGATCGGATTTGTTTTTCAAGATTTCAAGCTGATCAACACCAGAACGGTTTTCCAGAATGTCGCCCTCGCATTGGAGATCACTGGAGAGCGATCAACGATTATAAGGAAAAAAACCCATCAGGCATTAAGGGCTTTAGGGTTGGAAAAAAAAGAGAACGCCTACCCTCTTCAACTCTCAGGGGGCGAACAACAAAGGGTAGCCATCGCCCGGGCTATTATTAATGATCCACTTATCCTGATCGCGGATGAACCGACCGGCAATCTCGATCCGGATATCACCAAAGAGATCATGCTCCTCTTTAGAAGTATCAACTTAAGGGGAACCACCCTGGTTATCGCCACCCATAGTCGGGAGTTGTTGGAAGATACGGGACAGAGGATTGTTGTGTTGAATCAAGGACGGATCGTTGATGAGATAGTGGCATGAGGCTTCGGATCTGGACATATCTCTTTAAGCACGGGCTGATGAATATATCCAATAACCGGTTGACCCATCTCATCAGTATGGGCACCATCACACTAACCATGCTGCTTTTCGGGTCTTTTATGCTGGTGTCATATAACTTGAATAATTGGATCAAGCAATGGGGCGAATCCATTTCCATGTCGGTCTATCTTACAGATGACATAGCCGAAAAGACGCAACAACAGATTGAAGAGGTCATTCAGCAATTCAGGGGTGCTGAACTAATCGGATTCATATCCAAGAGACAGGCAATGCTCCAATTAAAAGAGGGTTTGGGGGACCAGGCCGGTTTGCTGGATGGGCTGGCGGATAACCCCCTGCCTAGCTCTTTTGAGATTCTAATTAAAAACGCAAAAGAAAATCAGATCGACCCGAAAAAGATTAAGGTCTCCCTGGAAAAGATGGACGGTGTAGAGGAGGTCCAATATAGTGAACAGTGGGCAGAACGCTTTAAAGGTTTACTCGATATCCTAAAGATCGTGGGTTTTATTGTGGGTGCGTTTCTGGGCATAGCCGTTCTCTTCATCACGACCAATACGATCAAACTGGCGATTTATTCACGTCGAGACGAGATAGAAATATCGAAGTTGGTCGGAGCGACGGATTGGTTCGTAAAGATTCCTTTTCTATTTGAAGGCGTCATCCAGGGGATTGTTAGCAGCGGAACGGCCATTTTGGTCTTGTTCTTTGTTTATTACTTGTTCTCCGTCAAATCCGTTTACCTTTTCGGGTTACCAGTGCTTGACTTTGTCTTTCTGTCTCAGGGACATGCCCTGATGATTATCGGTTTTGGTGTAGGTCTTGGTTTAGTGGGCGGGTTTATTGCTGTGGGGCGATTCTTTAAGGTTTAGTAATCAGGCGGTTGAATTTGGATAACCCAATTCGATTATTCTTTACATCCATTCCCATAATATTTGCATTCGGCCTATGCTTTTGTCTTTCAATCGACCCTTTTATTATCCTGGCCGCGGAACAAGACAATCCTGGGGATCAAGTCAAGCAGATCGAAACAGACCTGCTGCGACAAAAGGAACAATTTTTAAGATATGATTCTCAGGAGAGAGGGCTATTGGATCAGTTGTCCAGCATAGAAAGTGTGATCGCGGAGAAAAGAAGATTAATCAAAGAGTTAATGGGAAAAATCAATGAGAATAAAAATGCACTTAGGACAAAACAACATGGATTGGCTGAGGTTGAGCATTCCATTTTGGAGTTGGAGGAGTTGCTTCGAAAGAGGTTAGTGGCCCTTTATAAATACGCTAAAAGGGGTTATTTGCAGTCATTGGCATCGGCCAACGATCTGGACCAATTGAATAAACGAATGAAGTACCTTGAAGTCATTGTTGATAACGATCAAGGGGTGATGACCGAATTAGCGCGGGCGCGGACGGTTTACAGAAGGGATTTGGTGGAGATTGAAAAACAATTGGCCATAATAACAAAGATGGAAGAAGTTGAACGTGAAGGCCTTGCGTCCATTAAGGAGGATCTGGAAAGAAAGGTTATTGTCTTAGCGAAGATTCATCAGGAAAAGGAGTTTCACAAGACAGCCGTAGATGAATTGGAATCCGCTGCGAAAAATCTAAAAGACACCGTCCTAAATCTAGATCAGGTCGGGTCGAGTAATGTTAAGCTACCAAAGGGCTTTGAAAAACGTAAAGGGAAATTGCCCTTACCATATGACGGAAAGATTCTTACCGACTCGAAAGAGTTGGGGATTGAAGCGTTCAGTTCCCAGAAGGGGATTTATATCAGCGGCCCTTTAGGCGCGGAGGTAAAGGCCGTTTTCCCTGGTAGGGTTGATTTTTCAGGTCAATTAAAAGGATATGGGGAGGTGATTGTCATCAATCACGGATCCAGGTTTTTCACCATATCGGCGTATTTGTTGCGGAGGGATAAAGAAGAAGGGGAGAAGGTATCTGAAGGAGAGGTTATCGGAAAAATGGGTCGGACGGGTTTGTTAACCGGACCCGGACTTTATTTTGAAATACGAGAGGGGGGTATTCCACTTGAACCTATTGATTGGCTAGAAGTTCATTGATTTTTATTGACGATATAGGATACAATGCCATCTCAAGAACAGGAAAATCATTTTCTAAGCTTATGGATTCATGAAGAGGCTCTTAAATTCGTAATAGGGAGTTCATAATGACATTTTCAAAAAAAAGATTGTCTTTAGACATCGTTATCGTTTCTTTGCTTATGGTCGGTGTTCTTTTTTTTAATGGAAATCATGGTGATGTAAAGGCAGATACAAATGATATCTATGAACATATGGAAATCTTTGCTGAGGTCCTCAGACAGATAGAAGACAATTATGTAGAACCTCAAAATCCACAAAACCTTATTTACGGGGCCATTAAAGGCATGGTCCAGGGTCTCGACCCACATTCCTCGTTTATGACCAAGGAAGAGCATCAAGACTTGCTCATAGAAACCAAAGGGAGTTTTCCTGGTGTGGGGATTGAACTGTCTATCCGTGATAATATCTTGACCGTTATGGCGCCCATTGAGGGGACTCCTGCTTATGAGGCAGGCATAAAAAGTGGAGACAAGATCCTTAAGATTGACGATCAAACCACCATTGATATGACGTTAACGGAAGCCGTTAAACGAATTAGGGGACCAAAAGGGACAAATGTTAAATTGACCATTGGACGTGAAGGGGTGGAAAAACCCCTTGAGTTCGTGATCACGAGGGATGTCATCCCTTTGAAAAGTGTGCGAAGTTATAGATTCGACTCGAGTATCGGATATTTGCGTATTTTATATTTTCAGGGGAATACATCTGAAGAGTTGGCATCCCATCTTGATCAACTTGATGAAGAGGGTGCTTTGAAGGGACTTATCCTGGACTTAAGAGGCAATCCCGGGGGGTTGTTACCGCAGGCCATTGAGGTATCGGATGAATTTCTTGATTCCGGGCTCATTGTCAGCACAAAGGGAAGAAATAATGAACAGGATATGCAGGTTTCCGCACAGAAAAACAAGAAGGAAAGAAATTATCCAATTATTGTTTTAGTAAATGAAGGCAGTGCAAGCGCTTCAGAAATTGTCGCAGGTGCTTTACAGGATAATAAAAGGGCATTAATATTGGGCACTCGAACATTCGGAAAGGGGTCGGTTCAGACCATTCTGCCTTTATCGGATGGTTCCGGGTTGCGGCTGACGACGGCAAGGTATTACACGCCCAGCGGACGTTCTATCCAGGTGAGCGGAATCGTACCAGATATTGAAATAAAATATATTCCTCCAGATGAAAAAAATGACGAAAATATTTCTCAAATTGTTCGTGAAAAAGACTTGAAAGGTCATATGTTGAATGAAAAAATGGAAGAGGATAGCAAAGATTCAGTAGAAGATTCCAACGATCTGGAAGAGCATTTAAAACAATTTTTAGGAAAAGATAATCAGGTTCAACACGCGTTGCAGTTGCTTCAATCATGGGATATTTTTTCCAAACTCGCTCCAAAGAGTTGAATAATTCATCATTTCAGCGAGACCTATTCTGTGTGTCCAGCCTTGGGTTGACCGGATGATCATCAAGAGATTAAGGAGGATCGGTAAACGAATAAAAAAAATACCTAGAGCCGTTTTTCTAGTAAGCAGCATCTTGGTAGGTCTGATGCTAGCACTAGGGGTATACCGCCACTTGTCATCTTCAGTACATACCCATTTTCAGCCTGAATACGAAGAGATAGTTATTCAAGATCCGTCTTTGCTTGAAAAAATCAAACAGGTGGATCAGACCATTTATAAAGCATTATATTTAAGGCAGATCGCTGAGAAGGACATATTTTTCTCGGCGGTCACACCCATGAATGGGAATGGCCATCAGTGGGATTTTACAGAGCTTCTGATAAAATTGCCTGAGGAAAATATTGCCACTGAAATCGAGAACATAATCCATTCCGAATTGTCCAACCTGGATCCTTCGGTGATTTGTAATATCGAGAGAGTCGCTCCGGATGAATTCCATTTTTTGATTTTTGTGGATGGTTTAGCGACTCATAAATTAACATTGAGGTTCCACCGGGAAGAGGAAAGGTTTCGGAAACATTTACCGAAAATCGCCATCATCATTGATGATTTGGGTTATGATCTGAATATTGCACTGTCTTTTATCCATTTTGATTTACCCCTGAGTCTTTCGATCCTCCCCATCGCGCCTTATACGAAGCATATTGTTTATTCGGCCAATAAGATGAAGTGTGAGATTATTCTGCATTTGCCTCTGGAACCGAATGATTTTCCAAGGTGCAACCCGGGTCCAGGCGCACTGTTGGTCGGAATGGATAATGCAGAATTGGAACGTCTCCTTCGTCAACATTTAAATAAGTTGCCAGGACTCCAGGGCGTCAACAACCATATGGGTTCTTTATTCACTGAAAGAGAAGATAAGATGACTGTTATTTTATCTTTGCTGAAAAGAGAGAACCTGTTTTATGTAGACAGTAAAACTTCTAATCGATCCGTTGGATATGATTTAGCAAAGGATATGGGTGTTCCCGTTGCACGAAGAAGTGTCTTTTTGGATAACGATCAGGACCCACAAGCCGTTCGATTTCAGATGGAACGTCTTATGGGTCTCGCTAGGTATACAGGAGATGCGATCGGCATTGGTCATCCCCATGGGGTGACATTGGAGATCTTACGGGAGTATGTTCCCCAACTCAAAAAGGATTTCGAAGTTGTGTATGTTTCCGAATTGGTAGATTGAAAATTGATATTTATAAAGGGGGCACCATTGAAGGTACCATTACTAGATCTGAAGAAACAGTTTGAAAAGATTAAAGATGAGATAATGACTACGATCGAAGATGTCTGCGATTCCCAATATTTTATTCTTGGGCCAAGGGTTGCAGAGCTTGAGGAACAAATCGCTCAGTATTGCGGTTGCAAGTATGCCGTGGGTGTATCATCCGGTACGGACGCAATACTGATTTCGCTAATGTCTGAGGGTATCGGAGTAGGTGATAGGGTGATTACGACACCCTATACATTTTTTGCGACGGCGGGTGCCATCGCACGTTTGGGAGCCGTTCCCATTTTTGTGGATATTGAAAAACAAACGTATAACATGGATGCCAATAAACTGGCCCGCACCATTCAATCCCTCGATAGCATGGAACGATCTAAGTTAAAAGCCATAGTTCCCATCCATCTCTATGGCCAATGTGCGGATATGGAACCTATCATGACCATCGCCAAGGAGTTTCATTTAACCGTTATTGAAGATGCAGCCCAGGCGATCGGGGCGGAGTATCAGTTTCAAAATGGCTCGATAAAAAGGGCCGGTTCAATCGGGCAATATGGTTGTTTTTCCTTTTTCCCATCCAAAAATCTTGGCGCCTTTGGTGACGGGGGGATTGTAACAACCAATGATAAAGCCCGATATGATCAATTAAAGATACTCCGTGTGCATGGCTCTGATCCGAAATATTATCATAAGTCTATCGGTGGTAATTTTAGATTGGATGCCTTACAGGCGGCTGTTGTGATGCTCAAACTGAAATATTTGGATGAATGGACAGAGAATAGGAGGCAAAACGCTAATGAATACAGGAGATTAATTAATGAAATGGAGATTGATGGTATGATATTGCCTTTAGATAGAGAGAAAAGGCATATTTATAACCAATTTGTTATCTATGTCAAAGATAAGAGAGGCGCCCTCCAGACATATCTAAAAGAGCATGGGGTCGGGACGGAGATATATTATCCTGTGCCTCTTCATTTGCAGGAATGCTTTAACTATTTAAAATACCAGATGGGCGATCTCCCGATTTCAGAGGATGCAGCAAAAAATACCCTTGCTTTACCGATCTATCCGGAACTTGAACGGGAACAGATTGCGTATGTTGTTGATATAATGAGAAAATTTTTTAAAGTTTCATGATGCCCATTTTTGTAGAATTTTTCTTTAAAAAATGAAAAAAATCCCTTGACATCAAATAAAATAAACGTTAAATTCCGGTTTCACTTTTTGACAGGACCTTTTTTGAAAGGTATTGACAACAGGTGGGTGAGAGATTAAGATTAATAACATAGTTGCTCTTTGAAAACTAAATAGTGATGCCGCTTGGGTCAAAATATAAAGTCTTTTCGACTATAAACAGTTTCCAATATAATTGGAGAGTTTGATCCTGGCTCAGAATGAACGCTGGCGGCGTGCCTAACACATGCAAGTCGAACGAGAAATCTCCTGCTTGCAGGAGAGAGTAAAGTGGCGCACGGGTGAGTAACGCGTGGGTAACCTGCCCTCAAACCTGGGATAACTTCGCGAAAGCGTTGCTAATACCGGATATTGTTCCGAGAACTGTGGTTCACGGAATGAAAGGTGACCTCTTCATGAAAGTTGCTATTTGAGGAGGGGCTCGCGTACCATTAGCTTGTTGGTGGGGTAATGGCCTACCAAGGCGACGATGGTTAGCTGGTCTAAGAGGATGATCAGCCACACTGGAACTGAAACACGGTCCAGACTCCTACGGGAGGCAGCAGTGAGGAATTTTGCGCAATGGGGGAAAC
>JAFGGA010000019.1 GCA_016930835.1 Deltaproteobacteria bacterium | reverse complement strand
TCATCAATATATTTGAAAGGGGTGAGAGACCTGTGAAAAAAATATTTATGCTTGTCATGGTTTTTGGTCTGAGTCTATCCCATTCAACATGGGGTGAGGTATTCCAAGTCGATGATGTCGGGTCGTTTCAGGCTGCGCTGACAACAGCCCAGTCGAATGGGGAAGAGGATACTATCAATATCGCCTCAGGCGACTTTAATATTTCCAGCACACTGACCTACACGATCGGCGAAAATTTCGCGCTAACCATTGTTGGAGAAGGTCCGGGCACAACGAATCTGGTTGGCGCTGACTTATACCAGATATTCAAGATACAGATCGCCTCCGGGGTAACGGATTATAATGCACACATAACGATTCAATCCATCACCCTAAAGGATGGTAACACAACCGGGAATGGTGGGGCCCTGTCTGTTTTTACAAATACGGCGGCCGTAACAATTGATAATGTTGAATTTTTAAATAACACGGCCTCATACGGTGGTGCGGCATATATAATTGCCACATATGGAAATGTCTATTTTTATAACAGCAGATTCATCGGAAATGAATCCTCCAATTACTATGGTGGTGCTGTTTTGGGTTCTATGACTGGGAATGTAGTATTGGATAGGAATCTATTCCAAGCGAATATAGCGGCAAATTATAGTGGTGTATATGTGGTTGCCTATTCCGGCGATATTACCTTCACACGAAACACATTCATTGAAAATTCGGCAACCCAACTGGGCGGAGGCTTTGGTTTGGATGCATCTGTTGGACATATCCTTTTTACGAATAATATTATTAGCGGCAACAGTGCAAATGATTTGGGAGGGGGAATCATTTCAACCGATACGGGGGTCTTGTCTGTAATAAATAATACTTTCTATCGTAATACCGCCCAGAATGATAAGGGAGGCCTTCACCTCGATTTGGGTTCTGGAGAGGCAACGGCGGACATCTACAATAATATCATATGGGGAAATGTATCATCGGTTGTTGGTGATCTCTATATGAGTGATCTTAGCGCGATGATTAATCTTTATAATAATAATCTGGTTGATTACCTTGTTGTTGATGGAACTAATTTTGTAGAGGAGGATAATATTAATGAAGATCCTTCACTCGATATCGATTTTGCCCTCCTGACGGGTTCACCATGCATTGATGCCGGTGAAAATAACGCTCCGGAAATACCATTGCTAGACCTTGAGGGGAATGATCGCATAATAGATGGGGATCTTGATGGAACAGCATATGTTGATATAGGGGCCCATGAATATGCCGTGCAAGATATATCCGTGAACCCCGTTAGTATTGATTTCGGTGATGTTGGAGTGGGTGATGGTTCCGTGACATCCTCCTTGACTATAGAAAATATTGGAACCGCAGATCTACTCGTAAGCGATATAACCATAGCAGGCAATGATGCAACTGATTTTGCGATAGATTTGAATCGAGGATCAGACGACGCGATCGAGATTCCCGGAAGTATTTCTCCTGGTGAAAGTGTTACATTGGTTGTGATCTTTAGCCCTTCATCCATGGGGGATAAATATGCAACACTTGAGATTTCCTCAGATGATCCGGATGAAGATGTCGTTAATGTAACATTAATTGGAACTGGGGCTGGTGGGCAAGATATTGCAGCTGATCCAGCAAAGGTTGACTTCGGAGAAATCAATACAGGTGAAAGCTCGAAGGCCAAGAGGGTCACCATAGAAAATCAAGGAGGCGGTAACCTGAATATAAGCAGTATAATGGTAAAGGGCGATAATGCGGATGAATTTTCGATCGATTTCGATAACGGTTCAGATCCAATCAACGAGAATAGTGTGATCATTCCCGCGGGAGGCGCTGTTACGCTTGCCATCGTATTTAGCCCGGCATCATCAGGAGAAAAAAAGGCATCCTTGGAGATCTTGTCGGATGACCCGGATGAGGAGGTTGTCATGGTTTCCCTGAAAGGTAACGGGAAGGAAGATAAGGGTGGTTGTTACCTTTCTTCCGCGAAAAAGAAGAACAAAAAATGATGAATACGGATAATACATTGCCTTTTAAAAAATAAGTTCATCTTCAAGGGGCTCAGCGATGCCTGGTCTCTCAACGAGAAAACCGGGGAAAGATCTCTGAGCCCTTTTTATTGAAGATTAAGTGCCGGTATCATTCTTCTTCTCTTTTGCTTCTTTACAGGGTTAAGGTCACGAGATTGTATTTATCAGGGCACTCCACTCGGATTTTGTACCCTTGCCACCAAGGGAGACGACCTCCAAACTGAAACGTTGCCAGGTAAGGAAAAATATCGTGGTAAAAAAACCACATAGACCTCCTGAATTATGGCAGATTATCTCGAAAATAACCATTTTTTTATTCTCATCGCTACAATTACTTTTATATTTTGCAACTTAATTCATTATTCGATAACCAATTCATAAATTTTAAGATATTTTAATATTTTCTTTTATTAGCATTTAAATGTCTATTCATATGTATTTATAAAACAATATTGCAGTTAATATTGAATATATTTTATTAAATATGAAAGATTGAATTGAACCTTGATATACAGTCAAAAAGCAAGTTTTTTTGATACATAAGTTGACGACCTTATCTCCGCACTATATAATGCATAAAAAAGACATCTTTGGAGGAAAATCGCGCCTTGTTAAAATATTTCATGCAATAAGGAGTCATGTATGATATTTGCCGTTACAAACGCCAAAGGGGGAATCGGAAAGACGACCGTCGCCGTTAACATCGCCGCGGGATTTGCAGATAAGGGTAGGCCGACACTCCTTATTGATCTGGATCCTCAAGGTCATGCGTCCCGTTGTTTTGTAGACGGTGAGTTGGAAAGGGATGTGAGTGACCTGATTATGGATAAACCTTCACTGGCTTCCAAGTCCGTTATCCCAACCGAATATCCCAGCTTGCATATCGTGCCCGCTACGATAGAACTTACGGAAACCGCCGAGCTTCTATCTAGTCGTATCCGACGTGAAGAACGTCTTCTTCGAGCCCTTGACCCATTAAGAGAACCATATAAAAATATCATTATTGATTGTCCTCCTTCATTGGGCATTCTGACCTATAACGCTATTCATGCAGCGGACCTCCTGATCATTCCCATCCAACCCGGAATGGGGGCAGTGATGGGAATTGCGGCGCTCCTGGAAGCGGCTCAAGAGCTTCGAGATGAAACACTCGTTCCGTATCGTATTCTTATCAACATGTTCGATATCCGGACATCTCGCACAAATGCTATTATCGATGAACTTATCGAAGATTACCGACAGAAGGTTTTTCGGACTATCATCAGCAAGAGTGAGGCCCTTAATCAGGCCAATATAGCAGGAGAACCCGTTTGGAAATCCATGCGGAATTCCAAGAGTGCAGAGGAGTTTGATGCTCTCTGTGAGGAGATTTTAAAATTGCGTCTTCGTTAATGCATGGACTGATTCTTTTGCTAGTGCATAAATAATTTATTATATCTCCTCATGCTTATCTAAAAACGGTTTTTGTGGGTACGGGAATCTGCAGCACCCAAAAGCCGAATTTCATTTATTTCGGGCACCCATGATGTCATTTAATAGCGCATTGGTTGATAATATGAATCGCCTTTTTTTGAAGATCTTTTGAGAAACCATCACCGTCCCGAAGCCCATCTTCTATGAAAGAAAGCGTGTCATAATATAGATCCCATCCTAATCGTTCTTCCTCATATTGCTCTTGGATCATTCCTTTTTTTTCATCGATAAAAGCCAGAGCCTGAGAAAGTCGATGGCTGCCACTGTTCACAAATTCAAGTCCTTGTTTGGTTTCTCCTTCATTAAAAAAAGATGCTGATTGAAGTGCAAAGCGAAGATATACGACCGTTTTGGGGATCTTAGAGATAAAACATCCCGTGAATGGGTCAATTTCTTCTTTTACCTTAGAAATCTCCTTGCAAAGCACTTTTGCGTAGGCGGAAAAGTATAAGATACGGATATAGTCCCCCAACAGTTTCCCGACGTAGGCCGATTGAATGGCTTTTTGAGCAAAGGCCTCTTTATCGTGCCGCATGATTAATCCGTCTTTATGCACGTAGGCAACTCTTTCATCATTACCGAGAAGGACTGAAAGAATGTAGGCCTGATCTTCCGCTCGTCCGATAAAAGAAGGCGTGAAGGGGCGATGCCTGCGAAGGCTTTTTATGAGAATTCCATTGGTCCCGCCCGTTACATGGATACGTTGGATGGCTTTTTGTATGCCGTCCAAGGGGCCATCGAGATAACGTGTCATCATTTCAGCTTCCGTTGACAGAGCTTGGGGCAGTCGGCTGTAAAAGATATATTCGTAGGGGGCAGGTTGAGAATCCGGGAAACCAATATCCGGGGTAAACAAGGAGGTGCTGATGTCTTTTTCATTTACAAGTGTCCCGGCGATCATCCCCATATCTAATGATCTTCCATTACTAGCTACGCCCTTGCTGCCCCATAAAGGTGTCTTGAAATGTTCAAAGATCGTTGACCCGGTTTCTTGTCTCAATTCCTTTTGGGGAAAGACTTGGTCAAGATCGATTTTATACGTGGCCTTTATTTCAGGGTGGATCAAGATCGCCCAGAAGGCAGCCATGGCCTTTAGAAAATTATAATGCCTTCCGTATTCGCCATCTACGCCAAATATTTGTAGAAGCCCATGATTATTTTCTTTTATTCCATAATGTTGGACTGCCGGGGCAAGAATCTCGTCTATGATTTGTCGGGTATCTTTCTCCGTAAACACATAAAGGGCCAGATCTTTTATTCCACCCGCAAGTGACAAGGCCTCTTGCAGATAATCTTTCGCGATCTCATGAAGACCTTTATGAGTCACTGATATAGATAGGAGGCAAACGGGACGTAGATCAGGGGTCATGTTTCCCATTTTTCGTTCAAATGCAAAGGCCTCCTCTAGACCTCGCAAACCATGCAGGATCTCATTTTTCCCCGGGGCGATACCCATTTGTATTGGATGATCATACCAATAGATTTGGGGTTCTTTCATGATATTTTTTAATCTCTCCTTAAGATTGTCCCCTAAATAGTTCGTATCGGCGTCTTCCAAAGCGCGTGGGATCGTAAGGAGGATGTTCGAAGTGAATAGAATTTCTCTGCCCGGGTCTGAGATGGGTGATTGATTTAAACCGGTTATGGTGACCGTTCGTTTTTTTCTCAAATTTGTGATATTCGCCTGCCTATCATCTTCTATCCCCACAGCCTCAGGAAAAAATACAGACCAGATTTTTTCTCTTACACAATCATATTGGGGGGATGTTTCTTTTGTTGAAATATAGTCGTGTAATTCATTAAGATGGTTAGCAAATTCATGATCGCTTACGAATACATCTTCAATCTCCGCTTGCACCAGCGTAACCCCATCCAAATAAAAATGGGCGGTTTGAGCCCATACAGGGGATTTCGACATCCGTATCAAGAAATCCATCGCTTGAGAAAATAGGGGGTGTTTTTGGCCTATAAGGGCGATCATAAAGGCACTGTTCAACGTTTGAGCAATCCCCATATGATCGTTGCGGTTTGGATTAAAAAACTCGGATGGGTCCAGCAGGAAAAAGCCATTTTCTCGATTTGATGCATGGAATAATGAAAAGAGGATAGATTCGAATGGTTTGATCATATGCTGTCAGTTAGGCAATAGATTTGGGTGCTCATGGCCGTATTCATATTAAGTTATCAAGGCCGGATGTTTTATGATTCATCAATGAGATGATCAAAATATCATATCTTTTTACAATATGTCCAGACAACATGATATAATGATTTAGAACCTTGACCCCATATTGACTTCCTATTTGAAGAAGTCTACATTTAAGAGCATGAATACATGAGAAGCATTATATACGTTGGAAAGGGAAGCGATGAAAAAGGGAATTCATACGAAAAAAGAATTAGACAAATTGGAGAAAAAGCTAAGCTATAGCCCTAAATTGATTTGGGATGAGATTAATGAGAATGAAAAGAATAGGGTTATGGCATTCGGGAATGCGTATAAAAAGTTCCTCGACGAATCAAAAACGGAAAGAGAGGCCGTAATTTCCATTCGTAGGATGGCTGAGCAGAAGGGATTCATCAACGATGCATCGTCGCATGCCTCGAAACCGATGATCAAGATTTTCCATGAAAAGTCCATCGCCCTCGTTAGACCGGGAAAAGCACCGTTGGATAAAGGGATCCGTCTGATCGTGTCTCATATTGACGCGCCTCGATTAGATCTGAAACAGAGACCTTTATATGAAGAAGTCGATTTGGCTTTTTTCAAAACACACTATTATGGAGGGATTAAAAAGTTTCAATGGCTCGCACGACCTCTTGCCGTCCATGGCCGAATAATCAAAACGGATGGTGATGTTGTGGATATAGCCATGGGCGAGAAGGAATCAGATCCTGTTTTTACCATCCTTGACCTGTTACCCCATCTTGCGGCAAAGGTTCAAACCAATAAAAAATTAGATGAGGCTTTTGTCGGCGAAAAACTTAATCTGATCGTAGGAAGTCTTCCGCTTGGTAATGAAAAGCAAAAGGAGCGATTTAGACTTTCCATACTCAACCAGCTTCATGAAATGTATGGGCTTGTTGAGGAAGATTTTATCAGCGCTGAACTTGAAGTCGTGCCTGCCGAAAGAGCAAGGGATGTAGGTTGGGATCGCTCTTTGATAGGGGCTTATGGCCAGGATGATCGCGCCTCCGCTTATACCAGTCTTATGGCCATTCTTGATACAAACGAACCGGCTCGAACGACGGTTGTGCTTTTTGTGGACAAGGAAGAAATCGGGAGTGATGGGGCGACCAGTGCCAAGTCGAAATTTCTCGAATCCGTTATCTACGATATCATAGCAAAAAGCAAAAAAACACCAAGTGCTATGGATGCTTATAAGCTACTCGGTAGTGCGCGGGCGCTATCCGCGGACGTGAACGGCGCCCTGGACCCTGATTATCAAGAAGTTCATGAAAAAAGGAATGCCGCACGGATTGGGTATGGTGTTTGTCTCACGAAGTTTACAGGGCATCGGGGAAAGGTGGGCGCAAACGATGCCAATGCCGAGTATCTTGGGTGGATTAGAAGGTTATTAAATAAAAACAAAGTGATATGGCAAACGGGTGAATTGGGCAAAGTTGACGAAGGTGGTGGTGGAACAGTCGCAAAGTTTCTGGCAATATATGGTATGGAGATTATTGATTATGGCCCCCCGCTCCTATCCATGCATTCTCCTTTTGAGATTACGCACAAGGGTGATATCTACATGACCTATAAAGGGTTCAAAGCTTTTTTAAACGATGATTGAGAAGTGTCTAATAATATATTATAATCCAATATGAATAAGTGGTTTGCTTCGGATCATGCAATTCATGAACAAAGATGCTTGGCACCAGATATCGCTATTGGGTAATATCGTGAAGCATTGTGGTGTCCAAGATAAATGAAACGCGGCTTTCGGGTGGTGAACTGGAAAAGAGATCCCCGTATCCCCGAAAGCCGTTTTTAGGCAAGCATGATCTTGAAGTTCGGTCAAAATCGGAGAAGAATTTACGGAGGAAGGGGTCATGAAAAATCTTAAAGCAAAAGAAATAATGAACCGGAATGTTTTATCTGTCCAGGCGGACTGGCCTATAGATCAGTTGGCCGACTTTTTCATCGAGCATTCCATTTCAGGGGCACCGGTCGTCTCCGAGGCGGGAAAATTGGTCGGGGTGGTGTCTCTGACGGATATTGTTCGATATAAAAGCATACCTCTGAACAATCCTCAAACAGATACCCCTCATGAATACTACATTTACGCACCTGAACGCCAATACTCCCAGGAAGAGATTGAATCTTTTCGACTTGAGGCCGAATCAATGGTAGCGGTCCGGGATATTATGACGTCCGTTGTCTTTCATGTCGGTGAAAATACGGATCTCAAGCAGGTGGCCGATGCCATGATAAGAGGGCATATCCACCGGGTTTTTGTCACCACCAATGAAAAACTAGTGGGAATCATTAGTTCTCTGGATATGCTAAAAGTTATCAGAAACGGGTAGCAAAAAGATTGAATCTACTTTTTAAAGAGGGCCTCGAGGGCTGCTCTAGCCTCTTTCGTACGGTTAAAAATGCCCCCTTTTCCTTCCGAACCATTGGGTATGAAAAAGTCACAAAAATTGGCCCGTTCTTTATCCAGAATACGCTCAGCGGAAACTTCTTTGCATTCATTGTAAGCGCCTTGATCATAATATTTGCACTGCTTACAGCAACGCAGATCCCTATTGCAATGCGGGCATACATCCTGCCTTGTGACCTTTCCATGAGTACGAATTTTTTTATTACAAAAAGCACATACCATTATGCCTATTCCTCCTGATTAATGGAAAAATATATTCATCAGGTGAATCCAAAAGGATTCAGATGATGAAACGTCATCGTAAAATATAAAATTTTTGAGAATATGAACCCAATGCCGGGTGTTCGGATAAAAGGTTCAAGTCTTTTGACATTCCTTATTGATAAAAGTACAATATTTACGTTCAATTCCTGGTTTATTTCAAAATCACTTCATCAAAAAATGAGCAGCTTAGATGCCCCTTACTCCTTATACACTCATTGATCACACAGCGGATCTGGGGATCATTATACACGGTAATGACCTGGTAGATCTTTTTCAAAACGCAGGCGAGGCCGTTCTGGATCTTATGTTCCAGCATAAGGTCCTTAAAAAATCAACGTCCATGAATATCTCTATTTCAGGCGATGATTTGGAAGATCTCATGGTTCAATGGTTAGGGGAGATCCTCTATCTATTCGAGGGTGAACGCCTTGTGGTCACGGGAATAGAGATTTACCCCTTTACCGGATTTACATTGAGTGCAAAGCTTAAAACGGTTCCCTTTGAACCCGAGTCCCACAACATATTAAGGGAAATTAAAGCAGTCACCTATCATCAGATTGAAGTGACCCAACGGGGTGACCAATGGACAGCCCGGGTCATATTTGATCTATAAAGGTTTACCAATGGACATCAAATTTCAAAAGATTGATCGTTATCGTTGGCTTATCCCCAAGAGAGGGAATATGCGTGTGCCGGGTCTCGTGTTTTCAAATGATGAGCTTATGAAAACCATTCAACAAGATCAGAGTCTGGCTCAAGTTGTAAATGTGGCCACGTTACCCGGAATCATCAATTACTCGTTGGGTATGCCCGATATCCATTGGGGCTATGGCTTTCCCATTGGTGGTGTAGCGGCCTTTGATATCGAAGAAGGTATCGTTTCGCCCGGTGGCGTCGGTTACGATATCAATTGCGGGTGCCGTCTGATGTCTACATCGTTGAAAGCTGATGAGATCAAACCATTTATCAAAGACCTTGTCTTGGCACTCTATCAAAACATCCCTTCCGGTGTCGGTTCTCGAGGAGTCGTCTGTCTTTCCAAACAGGATGAAACGAAAGTCGCTGTTGAAGGTGCTGCTTGGGCCGTAAAAAGCGGCTTTGGGCAGCTTGATGATCTCGAAAGAACCGAAGATCGTGGCACCATGGAAGGGGCCGACCCTTCAGTACTCAGTGATCGGGCCATCAAACGGGGCTTGGATCAGCTGGGGACCTTGGGGTCTGGAAATCATTTTCTTGAGATCCAGGAGATCGATCGAATCTATGATCAAGAAGTAGCAAGGGCATTTAATCTCTTTGAAGGTTACGTCACCGTGTTTATCCATTCCGGTTCACGGGGTTTCGGACACCAGATATGTGATGATTTCCTAAAAGAGATGAATAAACATATTTCAACAATCGGATTTCAGCTCCCCGATAGGCAACTTTCCTATGCGGGTCTTCAATCCGACCTGGGACGTCGCTACTTAGCGGCTATGTCGTGTGCGGCCAACTATGCCTGGGCAAACCGGCAAATCCTGATGTATCTGGCCAGGGAGACTATAATGAAAACCCTATCCTTAAACCCCCGGGATTTAGGTATGGCGCTCCTTTATGATGTTTGTCACAATATCGCTAAAAAAGAATACCATTTGGTAGATAATCATGAAAGATTACTGTGTGTTCATCGTAAGGGCGCAACCCGCTCCCTTCCTCCCAAACATCCCTTCTTACCGAAGACTTACCATCATTGGGGCCAACCCGTCCTCATCCCGGGAGACATGGGAACCCACTCTTATGTACTTGCCGGTACCCAGGGAGCTATGGATCAAAGTTTTGGATCGTGCTGTCATGGGGCCGGCCGCGTCCTAAGTCGCAGTAAAGCCATTAAAAAGGCAAAAGGGAGAGCCATTAGTCGTGAACTGGAGGACAAAGGAATCTTTGTTCAGTCCAGGGATAAAAGAACACTTCAGGAAGAAATGCCTGAAGCTTACAAGGATGTAAGCCAGGTTGTTGAAGTGGTTCATCATACTGACTTAGCCAGGAAAGTGGCACGTCTCAGACCCTTAGGTGTTATAAAAGGCTAACTTAATGCTAATAAAAAAGAATGATCATATCTATCATTTTTGATGACCGAGAGGATCTGATTTCCATCAAAAATTTACCAGGTTGCCCCTCTTTGGTCAACTGAAAAATGCCCCCGAACTTAAAAAGTACATCATTTGCGTTTCCTGCTAAAATCACTTTCGAGGGTATGAAGATCGTTGTCTAAGGAACCTGTAGCTTTGGAAAAAGGGTTGTACTATTAAGGATTATTGGTGGAAAAGATCGACCCGACAACATATTATATATCATCATTAAGCCAACCTCAAATAGAATAATGATCATTTGCAGAATCCCCTCGCGAATTCACAGGATCGACATTTTCCAGTACGTTCTTGCCTTTTGCGAATTTGCCTGATCCATTGCCTTCCAGTATTATTATTATCCGCGATATAACGCAGCATATCCAAAACAATCCTTTGAGGATCATCACCCCATTGACTTCTAATCAGTCGCCCTTTGTCTGTAAAATAGATGTACCGATCCCCGACTTTTTCACCCAAAATATGTTCCACGGCCCATCCATAGCACGCTAATTGAAGATGATAATCATTTTCATCCATCACTTTAAAGGGATCCTTACCAGTAAGGTCGTTACTCTTCCAGTCAATAATGCTCCAGTTCCCGGTGTTCTTATTTTTAAATAGCCTGTCTATAACACCCTTAAAGTCGCAGGTTTGATCGATTCGAAATAGAAAAGGAATCTCACGATAGTCCTTTTGTCCTTCCAGGAGCGAGATGAGATCATTATCTTGGATAGTCGTTTGGACCTGCTCCAATGCCCGGTCCTTGATTTTCACCAATCGTTCCTTGTTCAATCCATTTAACTCCGGATCATTCGGCAAACAGTTTCTCCAAACACGAGAAAACTGCTTCTCATCCAAGGGGGTGCCGAATTGATGGTTTTCAAGGTAAGCATGGATAAGATTCCCTATCAGAAGCGCTTCGTCAGAAAAATAATCTACACCGGGTGGATTATCCGCGCCCGTCGTTTCAATAAAAGAGGAATCGGCGAAACCCAAGCCCTTATTGAGTCTTTCCGGATTGAGACCCAAGATGACCCGAAAATAAAAACGAACCGGACATTGCCGGAATAAATGAAGGGAGTGGAAGCTGATTTGGAGATAGGGTTCCGATTGAATGGGGTCACTCAAATCAATCTTTTTTATCTGATCATCATAAACCCCCAGATCCTCACCTCTGATCCGGTTTTGATCATATCTAAATCCCTTAAAGGATTTCGGGTCCGTATCTCGCCATATTACCCAAGACAACCCTTCAAACCCTTTCGTGATATCAGCATGATCGGGCGGGAAGTTGATTGCAAAACGATAATGGTCATCCAGAAGATCCAAAATGGTCGCACGCTCTTGATAATCCTCTGCGGAAAGTTGGTTCTTGTCCTTCTCCATCAATCGTTTGCTCATGTTGCCCAATAAAATGAGGTGGTTCATGGTCCGGGTGCAAGCAACATAGAAGACCCGTTTTCTTTCGGCTATATGTTCCAACCTGTTTCGACGCAACAGGAGATAACCCAACGGGCTTTTTTGTCTAAGAAATGCCAGTTTAGGTATCTCAACAGGCCATATGGGAATCTGCCCTTCTTCGGCATTCCAGGCATCCGGTCCCATATTATCGGAAGAATAGAGACGAACCGGTTTTCCCGGATTGGTCCTAAAAGGAACATGATAGTCAAGCTCGGGTATGATGACCATGGGGAATTCAAGCCCTTTTGCCGCGTGGATGGTCATGAAACAGATCGGGCTGTCACCGTCTCCCATGACCTCGGCTTCCCCTTCTTCTTCATCCTCTTCGGACATTTGGGTACAGTACTCAACAAATTCCGGCAAGGATCCGTTGCCTTCCGCCTGGAATTGCCTGGCGATTCCAATGAATTTTTCTAGATTGGCCAATCTTTGGATGCCATTGGGGTGAATCGAGTGGATAGCAATAAGGGATCGATCCGATATTACCCGACGGATAAATTCCGATAAGGTCAAAGTATTCAGAAGTTTTCGCCATGATTGGATTTGTGCTCCAACGGTTCGAATATATGGATGTCGGGAATCCAATAGGTGTGCAAGCGTGACCTTCCTTCCTTGAAAAAGATCAAATATCTCGGCGTCGTTAATCCCGAAAATGGGACTTCTCAAGCTTCCCAGCAAGGAAATCGTTTCTCGCTCATCAGAAAGATATTTCAGTAACTGGATTATCTCCATAACCTCCTGACAGCGGTAGAACCCTCTTCCTCTGTGGATGGAAAAAGGAAGCGAGGCCTCCCGAAACACATTTTCAAATGTTTTGATTCGGCTATAAGAAAAGAACAGAATGCCTATTGCCATTCGATTATTTTCGATTTTTTCGCGAATGTCCGCGTAATGCCCGTATTCCCATGCATCTTTACCTTGCCGGCCCAGAATACGTTCAATGATATCCACGATTAATGATGCCTCGGATTCCGCTTTGTCTCCTTCAGTATTTTTCATGTGCATTAGATAGATGGTTACGGATCCGTCTTTTTTATCGACCTTTTTGAAGTTCACAGGTCTGTGAATAGGCTTCGGGGCTGTCTCATACCGTTCTAATGCGCCGATCCCCTTATTGCTAAATATTTTATGAAAAGCGCTATTCAAGAAGGATATCGGCATGGTATCCGTTCGAAAGTTATGAGGGAGGTAAATATCTCCTTTCAGAATTTTCTCTTTTTCAAGGTGCGGTAGATTATCAAATTCGTGTCTTCGATCATTCATCATTTGATGATATGGATCATCCATTTTTCTTAGGTGATGATCCAACATTTCATCTTGCAGGAACAGAGGAGTGGGTTGAGCCGGATTTGAATCGATGATTTCTTCTATCACGGATTGGAACACGGTCACATCGCCTCCCCTAAATTTATATATGGCCTGTCTCTTGTCGCCCACGACAAAGAGTTTTCCCTTTTGAAGGTGAAGTTTTCCGGTCTCGTCCATATCAGAGCATAGAAACCGGATGATATCCCATTGGATCCTGTTGGTATCTTGAAATTCATCAGCCATAATATATTTAAAGTGTTTTTGAATGCCGCTGATCCCGAACCGGTTGGGATTATTATGGAGTCGTGAGAGGAATCCGTGACTCCGGGCCTCAAGGTCGGCAAAATCCAGCCCATTAGCACTCTCTTTTTCATTCTGATAGATGTTTTTGCAATGAACGGCCATTCCCAAAAAGAAATCAAGCTGGGCCCTAAAAAGAAGGTCTGGTGATTGGTCCACGAACAAGTCAGGATAGAACTCCTCAATCAGATCCACATAAGAGATCTCCCGAAGTCCTTTTATTATGGATAGTCTGGATTCAGAGGGCTTGCGGCGGGATGCCAGGATCCTCATTTCATGAAAAACACCAGGAACACCCAAGAACTCCGATTCATCTTGCTTCTTGGAGCCCCATGCCTCTATTATGTTTAGTAGTTCCACATGTTGCCCCTTTTTATCTCGTATCTCCCGTAACCCTTCAAGATAGGGCAAGAGGTAATGGTTTTGAATGAAACAGCAATAGTCTTTGAACACCTTTTTCTCCCAGTCTTTGGTATGAAATAGACGCTCTTTGGTTTGAATAACGCGTTCAAGGGTGAGAGGGTGTTCAATAACGCTTTGTAGTGCAATGAGGAGATTCTTACGACCGCCTAAGGCCCGCATGAGTACAATGAGATCATCTTTGCTGCTCTGCCAGGCGTGAGAAATCCCGAGTTCAACGGCTCGTTCCATCATCTGTCTTTGCTTGGCGCCTTGAATTACGGCAAAGCCGGGATCGATACCAGACTCGACCGGATTCTCTCGGAGCATCTTGGCACAGAATGAATGGATCGTAGAGATATTATTTTTGTGGAAATGTTCCCGTGCCTCTCTGATCTTCCTGTTCATGGCACCGTCCTTCTCCGTGATGAGGCCACGTTCGCTTTGACTCAGCATTGCATAGATACGAGCCTCCATCTCCTTGGCAGCCTTTTCAGTAAATGTAAGGGTAAGGATTTGGGGTAAGGTGACATCGTCGTCCGTCAGGAGGATAAAACAAAATCGATGACTGAGGACTTTTGTTTTCCCGGCGCCAGGCCCGGCCGTCACCACCATGTTCCGGCCGTAATCCAATGCGCAAAATTGTTGAAAGGTCAGGTCTTTAAACATAGGCAAAGGTTGTTGACAATTTTTCCCCCGAGGGCTCCTGCTCTTGATTATTAGCACAATCTATGAGATAAATGAACGAAGAAAAACATCCAAAAGGAGATGAAAATTGCCGTCCGAATCTATCATCGCATCTTTGATATTCGCCGCGGGTAAAGGCAGTCGAATGAAAAACTATCATGGTAACAAAACATTGCTACCGCTCGAACCTGATCAATCCCCGTTTGAAGGAACCCACCCGATCCTTTTGCACATATTAGAAAATCTTCCTCCAGGTCCTAGCGCATTGGTGATAAACCATAAAAAGGAGGATGTGATTGCCGCTACACGGAATCTTGGTATCCAGTATTTTGAACAGCCCGAACTCAATGGCACAGGCGGTGCGCTGCTGGCATCCAAGTCATTTATCTTAGATCGAGATTATGATCGATTGATTATCACCATGGGAGATGTGCCTTTTGTCAAATCATCGACCTATATGGGTTTAACCGAAGCGTTAGACTATTATCCTATGGTTGTCCTGGGGTTTACCCCCGATGACAAAAAGCAATATGGTGTCCTTGAGATCATGGATGATCATGTTATCAGGGTGACGGAGTGGAAATATTGGAGTGCATACTCAAAGGAAAAACAGGATCAGCTTCAGATTTGCAATTCAGGAATCTACGCGGCGAGAAGGGATGTTCTTGCCGGATATATCCATATTCTCGAGAAAAAGCCGCATACGGTTTTAAAAGAGAGAAACGGCCGTATGGTGACGATTGAAGAATTTTTCATTACGGATTTGATCGAGCTGATGAACGACGATGGATTAAAGATTGGTTACACCATCGCTGAAGATGAAATCGAGGTCATGGGAATCGATGACCTCACATCTCTTATAAAAGCGCAGAAACTGTTAAACGCCTAATCTTCATTTCATATCCAGGATTTCACGGATCTTTTTAGAGAATTCTTCCATGTTAAATGGTTTTTGGATAAATCCATTACATCCCTTTTTCAAGATTCGCGTTGCCTGACCGTTGATACTATAGCCGCTGGACAGGAGGACCTTTAATTCAGGATCAATTTTCTTTATTTGATCATAAACCTCACTACCTCCCATGTACGGCATAATCATGTCCAGAACCACAAGATCGATCTTTTGATTTGATTGATGTCTATCTCGAATAAAATCAACTGCCTCCCTACCGTTTCGCACGATCCAGACCTTATATCCTAATTTATGCAATAATTTTTTGCCGACATCAATCACCGTTGCTTCATCATCTACCAGAAGAATCGTTTCAGATCCTCTCAGTATATCCTCTTGCAGTTCTTCGGAGGCCAAGTTCTCTTTCTTTGAGGCGGGTATGTAGATATTAAATGTGGCCCCTTGCCCCAGCTCGCTATAAACATTGATGACACCCCCATGATTTTTGATCATACCGTAAGCAGACGCCAACCCCAAACCCGTTCCCCTGCCCAGTTCTTTGGTAGTAAAAAAGGGTTCAAAGATCCGCTGCTGTGTTTCTTTATCCATTCCTGATCCGGTATCCGTTACGGAGACCTTCACATATCGACCCGGATTCACCCTGTAGAATCTGCTGTAGCTTTCATGGATCGTTACATTTTCCGTTTTGATGTGAATATGTCCGCCATTGGGCATGGCCTGCCAGGCATTGATATAGATATTTAAAAGGACTTGTTCTATCTGTCCGGGGTCGGCTTCAACCGACCATACTCCTTCTCCAAAATTTTTATGAATCTGAATCTCTTTTTTCGTACGTCCAAATATATCACATGTTTTATTGATGGGGTCATTGATATCCATTTGTTTCGTGTGTGATACACCGCCCCTTGCGAAACCCAGAAGCTGCCTTGTCAGTTGCGCGCCGCTTTGAACGGCCGCCTCGATATCTCTCAGGCTTTTCTGGTGGGGGTGGTTCTCTTGGATATCGAAAGACATTAGGGAAACATTCCCTTGGATAGTCTGAAGCAGGTTGTTGAAGTCATGGGCCAAACCACCCGCTAAGGTGCCTAAAGACTCCATTTTTTGGGCCTGCCAAAACTGGGCCTCGAGTTTCTTTTTCTCCTCTTCAGCCTTGACCTGCTCCGAAATATCTTCTGTATGAACCATCACCAAATCAGGTGCGGCGAATGCATAACTCAAGATGACATGCTTGCCGGGAATAAAGTCCCGCGTTGGCTTATCCTTGATGATGACACTTTTTCCCTGAAAACATTTCTTGAAATCATCCAATATTTCTAGATTATCTGGATATACCTCATCGAGCGACCGACCCAACAATGTCTTTAAATTTCCATTCGTGATTTTTTCCGCGGCCCTATTATAATCGATTAGGAACATCCCATCGTCCCTGGACTGCCATGTAAAAATGGGTGTGGGGTTTCCTTGATATTGGGCCTTAAATCTTTCCTCACTATCACGCAATGCCTGTTCAGTCTTTTTTCGTTCACTGATATCCGTATGTATCCCGGTGGCCCTCAAAGGGCCACCGTTCTTATCGGTTTCTACCACATTTCCCGTGACCATGATCCATCGCCACTCTCCGGATTTGGCTTTTAAACGGTATTCGGTCACATAGCTATCCGTTCGCCATCTTGGAAAATCACCCGCCGTCCATATAACCTTTGATATATCATCCGGGTGAACCAATTCTCTTAATGATTGAATGCGGGGCTTAATCTCGTCCGGTTCATATCCCACCATCTCCAACCATCGTTTATCCATAACAAAATGATTGTTTTTGATATCCCAATCCCACCAACTTATATTCGCTCCCTGTAAGACGAGGTGCAGTCGCCTTTCAGTTTCCTGAAAAGCCGTCTCTATTGCTTTATATCGAGTAATGTCTAACCAGGTCATGATGCTGTAAAGGAGTTCTCCGTTATGATAAATAGGTGTGCTGGTGGTCTCAACCACGAGTCGGTCCCCATCATGTTTTTGATAAAAATCTTCCTTTTGATTCATTTGGCCCTCTTGAATGGCTTTGGCAAACACCTCTTTGGATTGATATGCCGAATCCGTCGTCCACCACGGGTAAGGCGCACACTGTCCCATCAGGTCTTGAGAGGAGTAACCGATTGCGGTTTCAAATGCGGGATTCATATATCGTATGGATGTGTCGGGGTTGATGACAAGGATAGGATGGATTGAGAGGTGTATAATATTGGAATGAAAGCTATCATTTTCGCGTAGAGTATCAATTAGTTGTGTTAATTTTGTGATCTCTGACTCTAGGTCATTGATATGTCGTTCCAATTCTTTTCCGGTTCTACGGGCCATGGGGAACCTCCTATGCCGATGAAAGAAGTCATATTCGAGCAATGTGAGCAATGACGGATGAACAATTGGATATCAGCGCAAAATGAAAATGCAAAGGCGTTTTGATTTTTCTGGTTGAGTATCTTCTGGAACCGATTTTAATCTTATCGTCTTTTTATATTAAAATTAACTAAATTGCAAATAAAATTATACAATTTCCCCAATATATAGTTTGTTTTTTATAAAAACCCTAAATCTTGATAAAAAGATTCATGCCAATGCTTTAGCCATCAGAGGAATAGCCACAAATGTACCGAATGAACTCCCCAGATTTGTAAATACAACCACCAACAGAATGCGTGTCACCTTATTTTTCCAGAACCCGCGAACCGAAGTAATATCTTCCGGTAAGGAGTCGAAATCCTTTACCTTGGGTTTTCCCAATAAGATCTCCGTCAATCCAGCGACCCAACCAGCAGCTATCAAAGGGTTTAACGACGTCAACGGAGCCGCGATGATAGCGGTTAAGATGGTAAAGGGGTGAGCTAGGGCCGCAAGGGCTCCAAGTCCTGCGAGGACGGAATTAGCCAAGACCCACCATCGAATCATATCTTTTCCAGCGGTGGCGCCGGCCATAAAAAAGCCCATAATGATCAACCCGATGATGAATGCGGGAACCCCCCATTTGATAAGACCAGTGATCTTTCTCTTTGGAGGCATCTGTTCAAGGCATTTGATATTAATAGCCTGGTTCCAATTTTTTTGGATACCCTGAACATGTCCTGCGCCAACGATGGCAACAATCTTTTTCCCCGGGGCATTCCTGATTTGATAAGCAAGATATTGATCTCGCTCATCTATGAGTATTCGTTTCATGCCAGGTAATGCTTCTCCTATTTCAGCAAGAATGGATTCCAAAACATCCTTATCCTTCATCTTCTCGACATCTTCCGCGGAGATATCTTCAACGTCGCCCAGGGATAGAATAAACTGGGTCATTAGCTTAAGTTTGGTCCAGAATCCCATCAAATGCATAGCCCGTGAGAGGGTGACGCGTATATCCCGGTCCGCGAGATGAATATTCGCATCAATAGACTGTGCCGTCTGTATGGCTTGTATCATCTCCTGGCCAGGCTGGATACCAAGCTTTTTCCCAATCCTTTTTTGAAAAGAGGCCAAAACTAGATTGACCAGAAGAAAGAATGCCTTTTTCTCCTGAATGACTTTTATTAAATTGGTTTCCTGCCATAAATTTTTTTGTGTAACGGCATGATATCTGGCCTGGCAAAGTTCGATGGAGACTGTTTCAGGTCTTTCTGTTTCGATTACATGAGCCACCAAATCAGCGCTCTCTTTTGATACATGGGCAGTGCCGATCAAAATAATTTCTTTGCCATCATATGTCATTTTGTGTATGTTGGGATTCTCATCCATATATTATTAAAGCCTTTTTTATATGATTTATGAAAAAAAGGGTTCTGTTTCCCTTACGGCATCTTCAAATTTTTGGAATATATAAAAATAACCAGATCAATTCAAGGATTATCCAAGAGGAGCGTTGACGTGGCAAGGTCAATCGTTTTTAAGATCCATTCGCGCTTACAAAAAAGTCGAAACACCTGGGAGACTTTACGGTGGTGAATATATGCGGGTGGAGTTTCAACGATCGTGGATGCTTGTCGGAGGAAAAGACGTGATGAAGACCTTGTTCCCTGTAATAAGGTACTTAAGGTCTCCATCACAAATTCATGATGGTGGGGGAAAAAACGGGGTTTTTGAAGGTGATCTATTAAATGCTCCCTTGTGTCGTTGTAATCGGCTGCGTTTCTTTCCGTCTCTATTATACTTTTAAGATGCACGCCCAAAAGTTGCACGTACACTCGAGATACATCCATAGATCATTATATTGTATTTGCTTTACTAATAGCAATCTGTATGCCAAACGACGGTTTTTTGAATTTTCTCCCGAATTACAACAAGTTAGCGAAATATTATCCATTTAGTGTGTCAAAAAATCCTCTAAAATTATCGTGAAGAAGTAAAAAATATTGGACCTGGATTATTTTGAAAAGATATTATGTAATATATTGAAATTGAAGATATTTCTGGATAAAATATCGAAAATGATAATAAATGTACCGCATTGAATGACGGAAGTTTGACGCTTCTTAATAATAAGAAACGGATCTTTTATTTTGACATGTCATGTAACTGACTAAATTGTAAAAAGATTTCAGGGATGAGGGGGAATTTTTCTATGATGACAACCTGTTATGGACATAACGGGCCATCGATATCACTGCAAAACCTTTATGGGAAAGAAAGATGAAGAGGAAATGCACCAGTATCGTATTTTTTGATCAAAAAGGCAGATCCTTTTATTTCTTAGAGACAGAAGCCCCGAAATCCCATATCTCGACATGCGGGATGTCCCTGGTGGCACACTGAACCGTAGAAAGTCCGGAGACAGTTTATTATTCTCGATATAAAAGAAGATATGGGACTGGCCTGCGAAGGTTTTCATCCCTTTAAAATCCCTTTTTGGACCCTGTTCTCATGATATTGTAAAAAATCATTTCCCATTATCGTAATGATTTTGATCTACGACAATCTCAAAACCCGATGTTTTCAAGACAAAGAGATTGTCAAAACGAATTCGTTGGTATATGAATGGACCATTTTACTATTCGAAAAGATACTCAGATCAGACAAACCAGGAGAAACAATAATGAAAATCGCGGTGAGCGGCAAGGGTGGGGTCGGTAAGACTACATTTTCCTCTTTCCTGATCAAGGCATTGGCCGACCAAGGGAAGAGGGTCTTGGCCATTGATGCGGACCCCGATGCGAATCTTGCACAGGCGCTTGGTGTGGGGAAAGACGCGGAAATCGTCCCCATATCCGAGATGAAAGAGATCATTGAAGAAAGGACCGAAGCCAAGGTAGGGACCATGGGATCTTTTTTTAAATTGAATCCCAAGGTGGATGACCTGCCTGAAAAACTGTCCATTCGACTCAACGGCATCCGATTGATGGTCCTCGGGGGTGTTAAAACGGGAGGGGGCGGTTGCATCTGCCCGGAAAGCACCTTGTTAAAGGCCCTGATTCGGCATATTGTTCTCGCCCGAGATGAGGCCGTTGTCATTGACATGGAAGCGGGTTTGGAACATCTGGGTCGAGGTACGGCCATGGGTGTGGACAGATTGGTGGTGGTCGTGGAGCCAGGACGGCGAAGTATTGAGACCGCTCATCATGTCGTACGACTGGCAAAGGATTTGGGCATCAAAAACCTCAGCTTCGTGGGGAATAAAGTTCGGTCTGACAAGGATAAGGCCTTTTTTCAGGAGCATATGCCCAACGTGGATTTTTTGGGCTATATTCCGTTTGCCACAGAGGTTATCGAGGCGGATTTGGAAGGCCGACCGCCTTTTGAAAAAAATCAAGAAGGTCTTTTGGCTGTCAGAGAGATGATCAGTAGATTAGAGAAATGAAAATTACGAAAAGGAGAAGGAAAAATGGGAAAACGAATATTTAACTTTAACGCAGGTCCCGCTGCTTTGCCACTTCCTGTTCTGGAGGAAATCCAAGAAGAATTGCTTGACTTTAAAGGCTCCGGCATGTCCATCATGGAAGTGAGCCACCGATCCAAATGGTTTGATGATGTTATTAATGAAGCCGTTGAGAGAACCAAAAGGCTTTTGAACTTAGGGGACCGATACCATGTGTTGTTTATTCAAGGGGGGGCCAGTTTACAATTTTGCATGATCCCCATGAATCTCGCAATACAAGGCCACCCTCTGGATTATATCAACACCGGGACATGGTCCACCAAGGCCATTAAGGAGGCCAAAATTCAAGGAAAGGATGTACGAGTCATAGCATCTTCGGAAGATAAAAATTTTTCATATATCCCGAAGGATTATAAAGTCGATGGAGACGCAGCTTATCTTCACTTCACCTCCAATAATACCATAAAAGGAACTCAATGGGCAGAATTTCCAAAAAGCGGCAATGTGCCATTGATCTCGGATATGTCATCCGATTTCATGAGCAGGCCTTTTGATGTGAGCCCTTTTGGTCTAATCTATGCCGGGGCGCAAAAGAATATCGGTCCGTCCGGAACCGCCTTGGTCATTGTCAGGAAAGACATGCTGGAAAGGGTCCCCAAAGAACTCCCGACTATGCTGAAATATACGACCTTTTCAGAAGATAATTCCATGTTTAATACACCGTCTTGCTTTGCTATTTATACGATCAACCTGGTTTTAAAATGGTTGGAAGATAAAATCGGTGGACTAGAAGAGATGGAACGGATCAATAAAGAAAAGGCCAGTACCCTTTATGATTTTATTGACCATTCCAGTTTCTATAAAGGCACCGCAGAGAAAGATAGCCGCTCACTTATGAACGTCACCTTTCGATTGCCCAATGAGGATCTGGAGAAAAAATTTATAGCTGACGCCCTCAAGACAGACCTCGGTGGCCTGAAAGGACACCGTTCCGTGGGAGGATGTCGATCCTCCATATACAACGCCACCGGGATGGATGCTATTCGGGCCTTGGTTGCATTCATGGCTGAATTTGAGAAAAAAGCAGGATAAGGAAGGAAAAACCTTCATGCGAAACAAGATCTCCTCGATCCTTTTTTTGGAGCGGATCGGGGATAAATTGACAGTCGAGGGCTGGGTCCGGACGCGAAGGGATTCGAAAGGCGGTTTTTCATTTATTGAAATCAATGATGGGTCTTGTCTTCAGAATCTTCAAGTCATTGCGGACGGTAGTCTTTCCAATTATCAGACGGAAATCCTCAGACTTCAGACTGGTTGCTCTGTGCGTGTTACTGGAATCGTGGCCCCTTCCCAGGGAAAAGGGCAAACCGTTGAGCTTCAGGCCGAGTTCATCGATGTCATTGGGTGGTCCGATCCGGATCAATATTCATTACAAAAAAAACGGCATTCTTTTGAGTTTCTGAGGACCATTGCCCATTTACGGCCGCGCACCAACACGTTCGGCGCGATTGCGAGGGTCCGCAATGCCATGAGCATAGCCATTCATAGTTTCTTCCAGGATCGGGGCTTCCTTTACATTCATACCCCTATTATCACGGGCAGTGATTGCGAAGGGGCCGGTGAGATGTTCAAGGTGACCACTTTGGATTTGGCTCAAGTCCCGCAAAAGGATGGTCACATAGACTTTGAAAAAGATTTTTTCGGCGCGCCCGCCCATTTGACCGTCAGCGGTCAACTGGAAGCGGAGATCTATGCCTTGGCCTTGGGGGATGTTTACACCTTCGGCCCCACCTTTAGGGCGGAAAACTCGAACACCTCCCGTCATTTGGCTGAATTTTGGATGGTGGAACCGGAGATGGCCTTTTGCGATCTAGAGGGCGATGTTGGAATGGCCACGGCCTTTCTCAAATATGTTTTTACCTATGTCCTGGAACATTGTCGAGAAGATATGGCCTTTTTTAACCGTTTTATGGACAGTACCATTATTGAGACTTTGGAGAGAATTATTTCCAAAGATTTTGAGACGGTTTCATATGGTGAAGCCGTCCGAATCCTATCCGAAGCAAAGGAGGGATTTGAATTTCCCGTGGCCTGGGGAACGGATCTTCAATCCGAGCATGAACGCTATTTATGTGAAAAGGTATTCAAGGGGCCGATCGTGGTGATCGACTATCCCAAAGAAATCAAGGCCTTTTACATGAAAGTCAACCAGGACAATAAGACCGTGCGGGCCATGGATGTATTGGTGCCTAAGGTGGGGGAGATTATCGGCGGCAGTCAACGCGAAGATGATCATGATATTCTCCTTCAGAGGATAAAAGATATGGGGCTTGAGCCTGATAACTATTGGTGGTATCTGGAACTGAGGAAATTCGGCTCTGTCCCGCATGCCGGTTTTGGGCTCGGATTTGAGCGATTAATCCAATTTGTCACCGGCATGACCAATATTCGAGATGTGATCCCTTTTCCCCGCACACCTGGGAATATTTCTTTTTAGTAAGGAGATAAACCTATGCATTTTGTCATTATTGGTGGTGATGCCGCGGGCATGAGTGCGGCGAGCCGTGCCAAGAGAAATCAAAAGGAAATGGATGTGGTGGTCTTGGAACAGACCCTGGATGTTTCGTATAGCGCCTGCGGTATGCCGTATAATATTGCCGATCCGGATCGGGATATGGAAGAGCTCGTCGTACGAAAGGCCCATGTCTTTAGGGAAAAGCAAGGGATCGACCTTCGGATCGGGCACCGGGCCATCAGTATTGACCCGAATAACAAGAGCGTAGGCTTCCAGACCCTAGAGGGGAAGGAGGCGACATTGAGCTATGACAAGCTCCTGATTGCCACCGGGGCTTCTCCTGTCATCCCTGATCTTCCCGGCTTTGATCTTCCCGGCGTTCTGGCCCTTAAAACCCTTGAGCAGGGGAGGCAAATTAAACAGTTTATCAAGGATCATCACGTTCAACGAGCGGTCATCATCGGGATGGGCTACATTGCCCTTGAAATGTGCGAGGCCCTCAGGGCCAATCATATCGAAGTGGATATGGTCAAACCCCGTTCAGTGTTTCTCCCCTGGATGAACAGGACCCTTTCGGAGATGGTTCAGGAAGAAGTGAGTGCGCATCAGGTGGGTATCCATATAGGTCACGAGATCCAATGTATCGAAAAACAGGATAATGATCTTCGGGTGGTGTGTAGGGATCTGGAGTTGACCGGTCAAATGGTCTTGGTAGCCATAGGGGTCACACCCAACAGTGGATTGGCTGAGCAGGTTGGCCTGGAATTAGGACCTGATCGATCCATTGCGGTGGATAAAACCCTTCGCACATCTAATGAAGATATTTTTTCAGCAGGTGATTGCGCGGATGCCTTTCATGTGGTCACCGGCCAAAAGACATGGATACCCCTGGCCCTCAGGGCGAATCGTGCCGGATGGGCCGTGGCGGATAACGTGTGCGGTAAGAGAGTCGAACTGGAAGGCGTGGCGGGTACTGCCGTGTTCAAGGTCTTTGACCTTCAGATAGCCCGAACGGGCCTGAGTATCTCGGAGGCGGAGAAGTCCGGATTTGATCCCGCTGAGATCACGATCACCAGTCCAACCCGCGCCCATGCTCATCCCGGTAGTACGACCATGGGTATCCATATGGTAGGGGACCGGAGATCCGGTCGCCTCCTTGGGGTCCAGATGGTCGGAAGGGAAGGGGTTGCACACCGGATCGATGCCCCGGCTGTTGCGTTGCACCAAAACATGACCGTTGAGGCATTTAGCCAATGTGATCTGGCCTATGCCCCACCCTTCAGCCCGGTCTGGGATCCCATGCTCACGGCGGCTAATCAGTTACTAAAAAAAATATAAAGAGGGAACAAACAGAACTCTGGGGGCGAAATTTTATTCTGCATCTAAGGATTTTTTTTGCTTTCCCCGGTGTTCTCATTTGATGGTTCCTCTTTCTTTCCGGGAATGGATTCTTTGAGTCTTTTTCGCATCATCAGGTATCCACCAACGACCATCGTTATCCCGACAATAAATACCCCGTTATAATCTTCGACCATACCAAAAAAAACCGCGATGAGTCCGGCAAAACATAAAGCAACCATCAAAACCTTTTCTTTCATAATCATCCCTTAATTTTCAATAAATTCAAGATTGAGAAAAATTTGTCAAGGAGTTCACATCTAAAGCCATATATTAAGGGTCTCAAAATAATCTAGACATATTTCACCCCCTTACCCTGCCCTCTCTCCCAAAATTGTGGGATAGGGTTGGGGTGAGGGGGAAGACAAGATGAAATTTTTTTTTTGAGACGATGAATAGGTTCCGAAGCATAAAGGGGGTGTGGAGGCTTGTCCCGAAACACCTTCGACGTTTTGCCTTTGTTGAGGATCGGTTTATCGGGATGGTGTTTCATCCTTTCTAGCGACTTCGCCAGATCAAAAGGCATTCGCGCTTGTCGATTGGGCCCAGGCAGAAACGAAATGTTTCGACTTCTTGCGCCATCCAATCGACACGAATTTTCAGATTGGGAGAGTGGAGATTGCTTTTCCTTAAGATCTGGACTCTATTTCGTAATCCACGAAGGGATTTTCGAAAATATGAATCAAAACAATATACCCAGCCCTCTTTGATCTCCATGAGCATGATATAGTGTTCTTGCCTGATACCCAGGAAAACATTACAGAGGACGACTCCTCCTTCACTCAAACAGACAAATAATCTATTTCCCGGATCCACGTGAACCTCTTCACCTTCCAGATATTCCGTGGTCACGGAAAATTTTTTGAATTTATAGGAATTCAGCCAATTTCCCAGTAGCCGGATTGCGTATCGACTGGTACCAGCGCTCCCGAGTCGTGCCTCTCTTCCTACCGTGTCAAGGCTGTATAGGTAGATATGGTGAATCACCATAGGTGGAATTTCATTGCGCTCGTAGAGATATGTTACCGCATTCATAAAGGCCGTGGGAACGCAATCGTATTCCGATATCTGGTACTGTAAAGGGATGTACATTCGTTTGATTTCTCTAAATTTTTGTCATTTCACGCTTTTACAGGATAATCAAAGCAAAGTTTTTTTGAGATATTCACCATTTTACCAGATTTTTAGAACAGAGATCAAATCCTATATTCCAATCATGACTTTTGGTATTGATTACCGCGCATAATTTGCGAATTATCTATCTTTACCATATAGTTTCCCTTCTTTCTTATAGATTGAATCACCATAAAAGTGGCCTAGCAAGATCTTTAAGGGTCAAAAGTTTGACCCTGCGACAAATTACCCACCCATTTTGGTTATTCATTTGATGAGATTTTTTGCCTCGATTATCGTAATTATTTGATTTCACGAAAAAATATTCGCCGAGGCCGAATTGGTACAAATCGTGCTGTTCTCTATGGGGTAAAAATAGACTCCATGTAAAAGAATGGATATTTGGCCGAATCGCATCCAAGGTGAAAGCCTCACATCTCCAACCAGACACTTTTGTAATCGCTTTTTGTTATTGGAGGAACGGAAGACACCATATCTATCTAACACTTTTTCATTTTGAACCTTTTCTCCACACTTAATGATGGTAGCGAGGGAGACAGAATCGCATTTTTCGCAAATCCTTGAAAACCTTCAAGATATCCATGCCGGAACCAATGAATTCAACCGAAAGATTACATATCGCTTACTTACCAAAGATGAGGAAAAGATCGTGGTGAACAACACGATGGACGAACAAACCCGGAAAGATCCTCAAGAGACGAAAAGTTTGTTTCAGGCTTTAACGATAAGGAAACTGAAGGAGATTTCGGTGATGATGTTGACATGTTCTGACAATCTTGAAGGCTTAATGGAAAAAGATATTTTTGAAAATAGTGATTATTCGGTTGGGTCAAAGCAGGAGCTTATCCCCTTATCATCTGAAACGGATATCTTAAACCAAGTATGATGGATCCTATTACGCCACAAATAAATCAAGTGCGGGCCCAGATAACGGGTCTAAAAAGGCCATTGGGTGAGCTATTAAAAGATATTGAGCCAAGATTCATCCAGTTGGGTAATGATCTTCAGTCCGTTTATTCTGTAACGAACGATTTGAAAAGATTAACCATTGAGACGGCAAAGGAGATCGGCGGACAAACGAATAACAATTTTCTCGGCAGGATTGAAACCCTGGTGAACCGGTCCTTGGTGGAATTTAAAGATTGTCAGTCCGATATATCCATGTACATCCCGAACATCCAAAGCGGTTCCAAGCACCTTGAACAGCTTCGAACCATGTCTTATGCAATCAAAAAGATTTCAAAAAGCCTGAATATCGTTGCCATGAATATCGGAGTGGAGAGCAGCCGTTCAACAGGATGTGAAGAGATGTTTGCTTCGTTTGCCCAGGAGATCAAAAGGCTAGCAAAGACGATACACGAAGTTTCCGTCAATATCCATAATGACGCGGAAACGGCCCGGTCAATCCAATTGGATACGTTGGGTGATATCGCGGTGCGCCAGACCCAATTAGAAGACCTTGCCCATAAGGCCGATAAAACCGCGCGGGAGAGTGTTGAAAAGATCGAACGGCTCTTCGATACATCTCTGGCTTCTCTAGGGAAGGCTGAAGAACATGGCCAAGAGATCAACCATAAGATTGGTGAAATTGTTGAGGCCATTCAATTCCACGATATTACTCGGCAACAGCTGGAGCATGTAATCAATGCCCTGGTGGATGTAGAGGAGATTTGCCGGAAATCGTGCATCCATGATGATGCCGATCCTAAAAGATCCAATCAAATTGTGCATGTCCATTCGATCCTTGAACTACAGGTTGCCCATATCAAACAAGTCCTTTCCCAACTGGATGATGTCCAAGACAAAGTTGAAAAGGCATTCAAGGATGTCGGCCATGAAGTTGAGATGATGCTTGATAGTGGCCTGGATCTTGAGGTGGAGTCTTCGGATGAAGAAGGGTTTGATAAAAAATTCATGACCCTCAGGTCAGCCTTGGAACGATTAAACCATCTCATCAGTCAAGGACATGATTTGGGAAAGCAGGTTGAGAAGTCGATGAGACAATCATCAGAAACCGTCTCCAAATTGTCCGCTCACCTGGATTTAGTGGAAAGCATTAGTATGGAACTCCACATTAAGGCCATTAATGCAGTGGTCATGTCTAAGCGATTGGGCGGAGAGGGGAGAACACTCGAAGTACTTGCGCAGGAGGTTACGGAAGTATCAAAAGAATCCAATAGTTTTGTGGCGCAAGTGGTGGAGACACTCGTATCCATCTCAGAATATGTTAAGGTTTTGGGTGACTGCTCTTGGAGGCGTGAAAAAGAAAGTCGTTGTGATGATACCGGATCAACCATGTCTTTGGACGTGAGTGTTGATCATGTGTCAAAAATATATGCCAATATTGAAAAAGACACCTCCATCGCATTGGAACGGTCGCAGACACTCCAAAAACTCATTTCACGTATCGGTTCAGATTTAGGGTTTATAACGGATGTAAAGGAAAGGCTTTCGGATATCCTGAAAAAAATCGAAAGCGCCATTAAATCTTTAAGCCAATTAATCACCGATGTTGAAAAAAAACTGCATATCGATCTGTCTTCCGCCACTCAACGTTACACCATGGAGAGTGAAAGGGAGATTTGTCAGCAGATTCAGTCTTGGGGAGGAAAAGCCAATATTGAGAGGGCTCACTGGTCATGGCGCGAAGGTCAAACCATTGATCGCGATCAAAAAAACATTGATGAAAAAGTGAACCATAGACAAGAAAAACAAAGTGATTTAGGCGAAAATGTGGAACTTTTTTAAAGTAAAAGGATCTGGTTTTTATGAAGAAAAAGAAAACAAATGAGGGAAGTGCCTTCAGTTTGGAAGGTGCCTTGATGATTCACGAAGCGATGGAAATCTATCAAAAATATGCCCAGGCATTCGAGGGCTCAGATGAAATTTTCCTTGATCTGAGCAGTATAACGGATTGTGACACCGCGGGGGTTCAACTCCTCTATTGCATATTCAAAAGCGCCAAAGAATCAGGGAAAAAGATATCTTTTCCAGGTTTTTCTCAGACAGTCCAGTATGCAGCGGATCGCATCGGTTTGGAATGGGATGGAAAATAGGTTAAGGTCTTAGTGAATTTCGGAGGAATGAAATGTCAAAATTAATCATGACCGCCGATGATTCGGCCAGTATCCGCCAGATGGTCAATTTCACATTAAAACAGGCCGGTTACGAAGTCATAGAGGCAGTGGACGGACAAGACGCCATTGAAAAGCTCGATAGCCATTTGGTCAGCATGTTGATTACAGACCTGAATATGCCCAGGATGGATGGGACTGAATTGATCAGACAGGTACGGGCCAAGCCACGATATAGATTTATCCCCATCATTATGCTTACCACGGAATCACAAGATCGTAAAAAGCAAGAGGGCAAGGCCGCCGGCGCCACCGGATGGATTGTAAAGCCTTTTAAGCCGGATCAACTTCTGGGTGTGATTAAAAAGGTGCTTAAATGACCTTTAAAATTGGAAGACAGGAGCCGGGTGTTAGAAGTCAGGAGTCGGAAGATCGGGAATTCCTCTCCCCATAGAGGGGGAGAGGCGAGGAGGAATAGAAAATGAGTGAATCAAACAGATTTATGGACGCCTATAGACAGGAGGCCGAGGAACTTCTTTCCGAGATTGAACAGGCGATCCTTGACATTGAAGATGATCCTGAAGACCGGGAGGCGGTGAACCGCCTTTTTCGCTGCATGCACACCATTAAGGGGTCGGGTTCGATGTTCGGGTTTGATGCTATTGCCGAGTTTACCCATCATGTGGAGACGGTTCTGGATAAGGTTCGAGCAGGTTTAGTGCCGGTAAGTAAACGATTGATCGATCTGGTCCTCGCCTCAAGGGACCAGATTATGATGATGTTGAACGAGACGGAAGGTCATCAAAAGCCGGATACCGGGACCCGGCAAAAGATCATTGAATCACTCAATGCCATGCTTTTCGAATCTGAAAATGATAAAACACTTTCGGCTGAAAAAGATATCGGCCGGCCTCCATCTTTTGATACGACTCAAGGCAAAGACATGACCTATCGCATACGGTTTAGGCCCAACAGGGAGATATTTTCAAGAGGCATGGATCCAGCCCTTCTTTTAGACGAACTCCGGGAAATGGGCGATTGCTCCATTATGGCCCACACAGACGGTATACCATCCATTGAAAAACTCGATCCCGAATCGTGTTATCTGTATTGGGACATTATCCTTGTAACCGCCAAGGGAATCAATGCCGTCAGGGATATCTTCATATTCGTGGAAGATGATTGCGATATACGTATTGATATCGTGGAAGCTGCTGAACAGAATGTGGAAGAGCCCGTCCCTCGTCTCGGAGAGATCCTTGTAGAGAGGGGCGATGTTATACCGGAAACCGTGACCAAGGCCTTAAGTGAACAGAAAAAAATTGGTGAGTTGTTGGTGGACTCCGGATCGGTGTCGCGTGGAAAGGTCGAGTCCGCTCTTATTGAACAGCAACGTTTAGAAAAACAACGGCTGTCCGCGAGGGTTGGAACAGTCCGAGTGCCTTCGGATCGATTGGACAAGCTGGTGAATCTCGTCGGTGAGTTGGTCATCACCCAGGCAAGACTCAGTCAGGTTTCGGCCGACATGAATCATGCGGAATTGGTTAATCCTGTTGAAGAGATAGAAAGATTAACCACTGAACTCAGGGACAGCGTGCTGAATATCCGCATGATGCCCATTGGAACAACCTTCAGCAAGTTCAGACGCCTGGTGAGAGATCTCTCCGCGGAGTTGGGTAAAGATATTGCTTTAATTACCGAAGGTGCTGAAACCGAACTGGATAAGACGGTTATTGAACGTCTGGATGATCCGCTAGTTCATATGATTAGAAATTGCATTGATCATGGGATAGAACCCCCCGCGGAAAGAAAGAAAAAAAACAAACCCGAAACCGGAACCATTCGTCTTGCGGCGGCTCATAAAGGGGCCAATGTGGTCATCACCATTGAGGATGATGGAATCGGGCTGGATCCTGATGCTATTCGATTGAAAGCCATAGAAAAGGGGCTTATTCCAAAAGAGGCCGAACTGACTGAAAAAGAAATCCTTTCTCGGATCTTCGCCCCCGGCTTTTCGACATCTGAAAAGATCACGAATTTGTCCGGTAGAGGGGTCGGCATGGATGTGGTGAAAAAGACTATTGAATCACTCAGGGGCACCGTGGATGTCTCAAGTGTCAAAGGCAAGGGAACATGCATCACGTTAAAACTGCCGCTCACCCTCGCCATTATTAATGGGCTTCTGGTGACCATCGGCGACAGTTATTATGTCCTCCCTCTAGCCACCGTGGAGGAATGTACCGAGCTGACCAAAGAGGACGTGGAAAAAGCACATGGCGCAAACATCATGAACGTTCGTGGTGAAATCGTTCCATATGTACGTTTGCGTGATCATTTTGAGATGAAGGAAAACAAGCCGGATCTGGAACATATCGTCATTGCGGATGTGTACGACAAACGAATCGGATTTGTGGTGGATCATGTGGTGGGGGGTCACCAGACCGTAATCAAGTCGTTGGGGCCGGCCTTTAAAGGCGTCAAAGATGTTTCCGGCGCCACGATCTTGGGAGACGGCACGGTGGCATTGATATTGGATGTAAATGCGTTGGTTTGAAAACAAGGCTTAAGGTTCAGAAAAGATGAACGTCGAACGATATCAATGAACAATAAACAATGATCATTAAACAATGAATAAGTGCTATTAACCATTTATACTAGTGCATAGCACATGGTGTTTTGGTCAAGTTGTTTTGAAAGTCTCGCGAAGTGGGACGTTATATGAAATCGCGTAGCGATTTCATTAATAGAAAGGAGAACAAACCATGACAGACATTGGAATTATGGAAAACAGTCAATACTTGACCTTTAAGCTGGATCAGGAGGTATACGCACTGGACATTATCCAGGTGCGTGAGGTCCTTGATTTTACTGAGGTGACCAAGGTACCACGTATGCCGGAATTTATGCGGGGAGTCATCAACTTAAGAGGGGGAGTGGTGCCAGTCGTAGACCTTCGTTTGAAATTTGGCATGTCCATCACGGAAAAGACTGTGGACACTTGCATCATTATCATGGAAATCAGCCTTGAAGGTGAAAGTACGCTTTTAGGTGCATTAGCCGATTCAGTACAAGAAGTGTTAACCCTGGAGCCCGACCAGATCGAACCGCCGCCTCGCATCGGGACAAGACTCAAAACAGAATTTATCAAAGGTATGGGTAAAAAGAATGATGAGTTCGTCATTATTCTAGATATTGACAAGGTTTTTTCCTCAGAAGAACTGACTCTTCTTCAAGATGCGGAAGAGGAACCTGTTCTGAAGCGAGCGGAGTCTTAAGACCAAATAGTGGCGTTAGGTTGTACAATGATTCAATTATTGGTGCGTTTCATTGTTATGTCAAAGCTGGGCAAAAGGGGTAGGGCACAAAGAAAATAAAATCAATCTATGAATATCGAACCCGTCATAAATATAGGCGGGCTAGCACTTATCCACCGCAGACGGATTAGACAATTACCGGAGGCCACCCCTTGTGCGATGTACCTTGAACCTTTCGCCGTATAAGAGAGTTAAGATTGTGGTTTGGGATATTATTTATTGTTTTATTTTTCGAAATATTAGCCATGGGCATCTACACGCACGATACGGCATATCAGGATTATTTCACACATCATCTCTCCAAGGTTGATTTCAGACGATTGAGTGAGCTTATTCAATCTCAAGCAGGGATCAAGATGCCACTGTCCAAGATGAATATGGTGGAATCGCGTCTAAGAAAGCGGTTGCGAAGCCTGCAGATCCAGTCATTCACCGATTACTGCGAATACCTGTTTAGTCCACAAGGTATGGAACATGAGCTGACCTACTTTATTAATGTGATTACCACCAATAAGACGGACTTTTTCAGAGAGCCCAATCATTTTGATTTTCTCGTTCGTAAGGCCGTACCGGATCTGATCAGAACATGGGAGGCAGGCATTAAAAAGAAGCTTACGGTGTGGAGTGCTGCCTGTTCCAAAGGCAATGAGGCCTATACCATTGCCATGGTTCTAAGTGACTTCGCCGCAAGATATCAGGGTCTGGCGTTTGATTTTATCATATTGGCAACCGATATATCCACCGATGTCCTCGAAGATGCTCGGTGTGGAATATACCATCGCCAAGATATCGAGCCGGTTCCACCTGATTTGAGAAAAAAATACTTTTTAAAAAGCAAGGATCGTAATAAAGGGCTCGTGCGGATAGTACCGGAATTAAGGGACAAGGTCAAATATCGTCGGCTGAACTTGATGGACGAGGATTTTCGATTCAGGGAACCTTTGGATATTATTTTTTGTCGAAATGTGATCATCTATTTCAATAAAGAAACTCAGGATGGTCTTATTCTACGCTTGTGTCGATATCTAAGGCCTGAGGGTTATTTGTTTATGGGACATTCAGAGGTCCTTCATTGTCAGGGATTGCCGCTGAGGTCGGTCGCGCCGGCAGTGTATCAGAAGATTGGGTGAAAATATCCAAAGGACATTTATGAAAAATGGAACAATATTTCAAGGTAATTCATTCCTCAATACAACGATTCAAATCTGGAGTAGTAGAGTGATGGAGTGGTGGGGAATTCTAAAAACCAATACTTCAACAATCCAATATTCCAGTATTCCGGTATTCCCTTTCCTGAATAACGGAACATCGAACATGATATTTTTAATGAAGAATGGAGACTGAGGTGAAAAACAAAACCAAGGTTCTCATTGTTGATGATTCGGCCATGGTCCGTCAAACCCTTATGGAGGTTTTGTCCTCTGATAGGGACATTGACGTGATCGGGGCGGCGGCTGATCCATATATCGCCGCTCGGAAGATGCAGGACGAGGCCCCTAACGTGATTATGTTGGATGTGGAAATGCCTCGCATGGATGGAATCACTTTTTTGCAGAAGATCATGAGCCAGCATCCCATTCCTGTGGTCATCTGCTCGAGTCTTGCCCATGAGAAGTCCGAGACGGCCCTTAAGGCCCTGGAATACGGAGCCGTTGAGATTATCCAAAAGCCAACCATGGGAACCAAAGATTTCCTCAGAGAATCAAAGATCCGAATTTGCGATAGTGTCAAAGCGGCATCCGTCGCAAAGATTCAAAAAATTCAATATTACAAAAAGGTGGCTCCTAAACTCACGGCGGACGCAGTACTTCCAAAACCCAAAAATAAAGCTATGATCAAAACTACTGAAAAGGTCGTGGCTGTGGGTGCATCTACAGGCGGGACCGAGGCCTTGCGCATATTATTTGAGGCATTGCCACCCGATGCACCGGGCATGGTGGTGGTTCAGCATATGCCCGAGAACTTCACCCGTGCTTTTGCCAAGCGTTTGGACGGTATCTGCCAGGTTTCCATCAAAGAAGCGGCCAATAATGACACGGTTTTGCGCGGACAGGTGCTCATCGCCCCCGGGAACCATCATATGTTGCTCAAACGAAGCGGTGCCCGATATTATGTGGAGATTAAATCCGGTCCTCTGGTTTCCCGTCATCGACCATCCGTAGATGTTCTATTTCGTTCGGCGGCTCGTTACGCCGGAAAAAATGCCATCGGTGTGATCATGACGGGAATGGGTGATGACGGCGCAAAAGGTCTTTTGGAAATGAAAGAGGCAGGGGCCTTCACCATAGCCCAGGACGAAGCTACATCCATTGTGTTCGGCATGCCTCATGAGGCCATCAAGCTAAACGCGGTGGATAAGGTTTTGGGATTACCGTCTATATCAGGAGCGGTTTTGAGGGAGGGTATGAAATAAGATTTGGAAATCGATGATCCGCAAATGGATCGAAGCCACAGATGATTCGAGGCCATTATATAGTCAAATGATTTCGCTTTTTTCGATCCATCCTGAGGCCAAAACAGACCATATGCTACGAAAGATTACCATTAATATCGGTGAATATTATGCCAGTAAAGAAGCCTCAACCATTTATACCTTATTGGGCTCATGTGTTGCCGTTTGTCTATATGACCCCATTAATAAGATTGGAGGTATGAACCACATCCTTTTGCCAGGAAGAGCCAATCTCAAACATTTTGATGCCTCTGCCCGCTATGGTATGAATGCCTTGGAGTTATTAATCAATGCCATTATGGGACTGGGTGGTGATAGACGAAAGATCGTAGCAAAGGCATTCGGCGGAGGGTCTGTCTTGCCAACGATCGCAGAAGAGAATGGCATGGGTCAAAGAATCGTTGAATTTGTAAAAAAATTTTTGAACAACGAACGCATTAGGATCGTCAGTTATGACTTCGGAGACACGGTTATCCGAAAGGTTTATTTCCATACGGATACAGGCGATGTATACCTTAAACGAATCAATCCCACCCTGTACCCAGATGTGGGCATCAGAGAAAAAAAATGGTCTGAAACGTTGAAGTTGGAGGCAAACAAGGGCTGTAAGATCGATTTGTTTTGACGGAAGCCTAGATTGTTGGTGGTAAGTCGCAAGCGGTGGCTATTTTTTCACCTAAGATTGGCTGAAAACCGAACGTCCATCTCGAATTTGACGAGTTGGACGTTCGGCGTTTATAATAGATGAAAGCCTCTATTATTTCACTTCGTGTTCCGTGCCTTTTTTTAGTATTTTTCAAACTCATCATCCAGTTCGTCGCCACTAGGTTTTCCTTCTCCCATATCCAGCATGACACGATTTGACTTAACCTTGCTTTCGGCCTTATTTGCGGTGGCCTTCGCGTGTCCCTTTGAATGGGCCATTGGAACCTTTGCCGGAGAGGGGACAGGTTGGAATAGCTTTTCTTGAATGGTTCGGGCTCGTTTATTCTCTTTTCTAGTATTATCACCAACATCAAAAAAAGAAATGGCATCCCGGAGCTGCTCTGCCTGGGCTGCCAATTCTTCGGATGTCGATGACATTTTTTCGGATGCAAAGGCGTTTTGTTGAATCACTTGATCCAATTGTTGTAAAGCCTGGTTGATCTGTTCAGCTCCAGAATTCTGTTCACCAGACGCAGCATTGATCTCCTGGACCAGCTCGGCAGTTTTTCGGATATCCGGAACGATTTTGTTCAACATCAAACCGGCATTTTCAGCAATCTCCACACTGGTGGTGGAAAGGTTGCTGATTTCCCCGGCCGCGGTTTGGCTCCTTTCCGCTAATTTACGCACAGCATCCGCAACAACAGCGAATCCTTTACCGTGTTCTCCTGCACGGGCCGCTTCGATGGCCGCATTCAGGGCCAGCATATTGGTCTGACGGGCGATCTCTTCAATGATGGATATTTTTTCAGCGATTTGTTTCATGGCCCCCACAGTCTCTTCCACAGCCCGGCCGCCTTTCTCAGCGTCCATTGCAGCCTGCATGGATATCCTTTCGGTCTGTTGAGCATTATCAGCATTCTGTTTGATATTGGCTGACATCTGTTCCATTGATGAAGATGCCTGTTCCGCTGAAGCGGCCTGCTCGGTCGCACCTTGTGACATCTGTTGTGCTACGGAGCTCATTTCCTGACTGCCTACAGCTACATTGTTTGCCCCGGATTTCACATCAAGTATAACTTCCTTTATTCTCTTAATCTGATTTTTCATCGCATCAAGTAACTGGCCGACTTCATCATTACGGCTAACATCAATATTCTGGTTAAGATCGCCTTCAGCGAGACGATTGCACACATTCACAGCGTTGTTTAGAGGGCGTGTAATACTTTGGATGATCGTCAATGCCAAAATAATACCTACAAAAATTCCTGCACCCAAGATACTAATTAGAATGATTATGGTCTTTTGATAGGTTGCTGCCGCATCATCATGAGCGCTCTGTGCAAAATCCAAATTGATCTGAGTTAATTGGTCGAGATGATTTCTCATTTCTTCAAATTTGTTTTTTGCAAGACCTAAAGAGAGGTCAAGAGATTCTCTGCGCCCTTCCCTTGTGTCTGCCAAACGACCATCGACAACCTTTCTAGAGATGACTTTCCATTCTTCTCTGATCTTTTCATATTTCTGTAAAATCGATTTTTCTTCAAGGGTGATCGGAAGCGCCTTATATTTCCCCCAACGTTCCTCAGATTGCTCCAGATTCTCTTCATAGTCCTTTACTAGATTGTTAAACACTTCAGATGAAGTGTTGGCAAAAATCATGGAGCGCTCTGAAACAAGTAACTGCTGAAGATCCCGATCCGCTTCTATCAAATAATCAATAGCCGGAAGCCGGACCAAAAAAATATCCTCCAAATTTTTTTGGATATTTTTGATATTCTGGTATCCGGTAAAACCGACGATTGATAAAAAAAGGATCATAATGGAAAAACCAATAATTAGCTTGTCTCTTATATTAAGATTCTTTAACCATGAGAACATCACATGATCTCCTTTTCTCATTTTTCTACCTTGTCCACATCTATTCCAATAGTAATGGCTCCGATTGTTTTTTCACCATCTCTTACAGGGACAGAAACCTGAACAAGGTATGCCTGGGCACTATCATCAAACTCGACATCATCAATAAAAACAGCACCTAGTCCGCCATTATATGTTTTTTTAAATTTGGCTTCGTCACCCTGCCAGTAGTCGGATGTTTTATCGGTCATGGCCACATTCGCGCCTTGGTTGTCCATGACAAAGATTTCAGCGTAGTACCCCGCACTACTCTGGATGTCCCGCAAGTGTTTCCCGCATTCGGAATCCATCATTGCTTGCATATAATCAGCAATACCAGCGTGGGCCTTCCATTTGTTATCCATCTCCTGGATCTGGGCAAGACTTTTTCGTTTTTCATTCTCCTCTTTGACCGCTTTTACAATGATTGGATCCGCTCCAAGATCAGATAATTTTGAGTGAGCAAGATCGATAATTTTTTGCGGAGCCTTTTCAGCGGAAAATGCTAACCCTGTGCTCATGATAATGAACGCAATCATAATCCCTAAAATTTTCACTTTTTTCATGATAGATATCCCTTTCTTTATTGGTATTTTTCCCAGATAGGGAAAGCCTGTTTATTCGATTTAGGAACCAGATATTTTTGGGCCAAAATCGTGGGATCAACCATCCGATCTTTGATCCCCTGCCCCATGCCCGGTTTCCTAGACCCCATCATTTCCATTTTGCGTCTTACCAGGGATCCCGCTTAGCGGGCGGTAAGATACCGTTGGTCTTGAACCTAAGGTTCGCATTGCAATGCAATATTTCCAGATATTTGATAATACACCGGACCCTATTATCATCGGTTTTTTCACCCTTGGCTGTCCTCGATAGCCACTGCAAACTAACAGCAATATGCATGCCATAAGCTTTGATTGATTTTTGATATATATTTTAATGGGTTGGCCATATAAGGCCGAAAGAAACCATTTTTGATATATCTAATAATTGACGTCCTAATGTCAGGAGATTTGACGCTGATCTGCCTGTCATGAGAAACATCTTGCTTCTTTTCAGGCATGAGGTGATGTCATAGCTGTTCAAAATAAATTCAATTTGAGCTTTTTGCTTATTTAAGTGAGTGTTTCTCAATAACGTCCATAACAGGTTTCATTTCAGGTCTCCCTTTACCACCCCCACCCCAACCGTTCGGTTGAGCTCACGCCGAAGCCCTCCCTCGTCAAGAGGGAGAGGATAACTTGCTGTTTCAAAGCTAATATTTATGCTATCTGTGTGCAGCGGAAACTTCAGGGCAAAGTACAGCGCGAGGAGAGGGGAATATATGGCGGTAACGGGATCGCCGTTTTTATAACCGGCATCCAGTATTCAGAATCCAAAAATGCATCGCGTTTGATAAAATGGCAAAGCCCATTTTATTGAGGACATTTGTCACAAATAATGGTATTTAAACCGCGAAATCCATACCAAAGCGATATTTTAAATGAAAGTTGAACTGAATCATGACAAATCTGGAAATCATATTTTTAGGCATTATCCAAGGCTTGACTGAGTTTCTGCCTGTCAGCAGTTCAGGGCACTTGGTTATCTTCCGGAATCTGATGGGTTTTAAAGAACCAGAATTACTTCTGGATACGGCATTACATCTAGGGACCTTATCGGCCATCTGTTTTTACCTTCGCGCCGATATAAAGAAGATGATGACCGAGGTATGGCGCGGAAATTTCAGTGGCCCTTATGCCTCACTGGTGTGGGCGATTATTATGGGAACCATACCAACCGCTTTTATTGGCCTTTTTTTTAGGGATTTTTTTGAAAAGGCTTTTGGTTCCATTTGGCTGGTGAGCATCATGTTGATCATAACCGGCGTTATCCTGATTATCGGCCACATAGCCCCTATCGCCTTGAAACCGCTTATCAAAGACCACGGAACAAAAACGAGAGTGGGGATCATAGGGGCTTTGATTGTAGGGATCGCTCAGGGCATGGCCATTATTCCGGGTATTTCACGGTCCGGAGCGACTATCGTGTCGGGTATCGTATTCGGTTTGGATCGTGAACTGGCCGGTCGTTTTTCATTCCTGCTTTCCATACCGGCTATTGTCGGTGCACTTATCCTGCAATTAGACGCGGAAGCCGTGAATCGAATGGGTATCCTTCCGTTGTTGTTGGGCTTCGTTACATCGGCCATGGTTGGGTACCTGGCATTGAAGCTCCTCATGAAGATGATTCGCAAAGGGACGCTTTATCATTTCGCGCCCTATTGTATATTATTGGGAATAGTCATTTTGATATTCGTTTAGCTTTCACCCTATCCATGTTTCATCATTTCCTCCCCTCGCGGGAGCAGTTATGGGGCCTGGAATTTTTTTTAGCAAACAGCCCGTTTCTCCCCTCCCTTCATGGGGGAGGGGCTAGGGGAGGGGATAAAGGCGAGAGGAGATGGCCCCCTTTGAAGTCATGGTGTAGAGATCCGGAGGAGTATAGAGGCAGGCTGGAGATTTGACAAATTCCATTCAATATGCAATGAAATACCTCGAATGAATACCCTAAGTGTTTATCACTTGAACCATAAACCATCAGATCAAAGGAGGATTCATATGGCTTGGCTAGCGGATACGAATGTAAAAGGACAGTTTCGGGTGAAGGTTGGTTTGACGATTCTCATGGTTTTACTTCTTGGTCTTTTATCTTTTCCCGTATGGAGCCTACCGGGGGATTATGAAGGTACATACAGCGGTGACTACTCAGGGGATGATAATGGGATTTGGATTGCATATGTTAATAATTCCGGATACATGCGGTTTATTACATGGTCGGATGATCATAAATCCGTTGATGGAGGACAAGCTTTTGTAGTCGATAATGGTGAGATCGACCTGGAAACAGATGATGAAACGGATGTGATCGGGGATATTGATGATAATGATTTCGATGTAGAGGGCGATTGGGATAATCCATCTGGAGATGACGGTGATTTTTCCGGCACACAGCAGGACCCCGGCCAGGTGGATGATTACGCGGACGACTATGATGAAGAGTTTTGCGGCGATGCCGATGGTACCTGGGAAATCACCGTAGAGAACACTGGGTACGTATCTGGTCATGTTTACCCATCAGACGGTCCCGATGTTTTTGTCGAGGGTGGGATTAATGAGGATGGAACATTTATTTTATACACCAGCGATGACGCGGGTATCCGCGGTACTATTCAATCGGATGGAGACGTGACCGGGTACTGGCGTAATGAAGAAGATGCTGAATCCGGTTATATCAGCAATAAAGACACGTGCGGCCCCATCACGAGCGAACTCGGTGATGGGGGCGGCGGCGGTTGCTTTATTTCCGTATTATTTGATTAATATTCATCATGAAAACCCTTTCGGGATTAAAGGATGGGTATGAACACAAGGTTTTTCTGATCAAAAAGCAGAGTCTTCGGCTCTGCTTTTTTTCCTTCTTTACTTACCTTGGTAAAAGATGATAAGATAATGTTCATCTTGTGAATGTCTTTTCATCATTTAGCCCTTGTCTCCTTCTCCCGTACCCGTGGGTAATCATTTCCCTATTTCTCGTCTTTGTGCTCTTGTGGAGTCAATTCTCGTGCAGTTCAGATTAAAAACCGATCTTCCTCGGATCAATTTCATAAAACCGGCTGATAGCCATGCTGCTCCCAATCGTTGATGAAAATCCAGGTGACATTCCAATAAAGATTTCATAATGGCCCTTCCTAACCTAAGCAAGGGAAACACGAAGCGTTCCAAAACCGGTCTGTTTAAGGGTCTGGCCGTTTGTAAAAGGTTTTTATTTTTATTTTCGATAAGGTTGAATGTGAAAGGAAGGACTCAGATAAAACCGTTTATCAGAACCATCATTTGTGGAATTTTCATCATGCCGATTGCGGTTCTTATGAGCAGCCCGGTTTCCAATGCCGTTGAAGAATACCAGGGGGCATATAGTGGAGGGTTTTCAGGTGATGAAGTGGGGATTTGGATCGCCGTTATCAACGACCACGGGGATGTCAGATTGGTCTTGTGGTCATATGATGCCGAATCCGTGGATGGGGGAGAAGAGATTTCCATAGACAATGGCGGGATTCTGGATGGTTATACAGTGGTCTGTAATCGGATCATTAACGGGTATGTGGCTGAGTCCGGCAGTCTGATCGCAAAATGGCTGGAACAGTCGGCCGAAGGTCTCCTGGAGGGTTTAAGGGAAAACAATGTATCTCAATTTGTGGGAGTTTATTCAGGCTGGTTTAACGGAGATGAATCCGGCGAATGGGATTTGACCATCCATGCTGATGGTTCTGCATCCTGTACATTGTACCGCAAGGCAGGCAATATCGCCATGAAAGGGTGTGTGAATTCAAGTGGTACCATCATCCTATATGACGATAATGGTTGGGGAATGAATGGAACCATCCTAAAAAGGAAAATCGATGGCACATGGACTTATCCCGCCGAAGAGAAAAAAGGTCGTGTGTTTCAAGAGGAAGAGGATGATGATGAACCGATTGGGTGTTTTATCTCAATCGCAAACGATGCTTCCTTCCGATTTGATGAGCGGACTCGTTAGAAATATTTATTGTATGTGGGAATCGACCCTGGATTCTGGCTTCTTGAAAAACAACCGTCAACAATTGGCCAGATAGCTGGCAAGTTGTTCCCGCTCAATCATTCCTTCCCTCAGAATAACCGGTGGATGAACCGTTATATCTAAAATGGTCGACCCTTTATCACTGGACGTTCTACCACCATCCAATATCAGATCAATCCTATCACCCAGTTGCATAGAGACATCTTCCGCGGAAGAACAGGGAGGTTTGCCGGACAGGTTGGCACTGGTCCCCGTGATGGGTCCGGCTATTTCCCTGGCAAGGGCGGTGGCAATGGGATGGCTGGAGAGGCGTACGCCGATTTTCCCGGTTCCGGCGGTAAGAAGAGGCGAGACGGCATTTCCCGCATGAAAGACCAGTGTGAGACCTCCGGGCCAGAATCTTTGAATGAACGTTTGAGCGAATGGAGGAATGATATCCACATAGTCTTGTAAGGTCTGAAAGGATGGAATAAGGATCAAGATGGGTTGATCATTGGGCCTTTGTTTTATATGAAAGAGGCGTTTGATGGCCCTTTCGTCCGATATATTGACAGCCAGACCATAAAAGGATTCCGTGGGGAACGCCACCACACCTCCTGCGAGAAGGATTTCTTTGGCGCGACGGATCGCCGCGGATTGTAAATTCTCCTTGGCATCCCATTTAATGACCAGGTCCCTTTCTATTTTCCCCAATTTTCAGCCTTTTTGATGGTGTCTTGAGTAAGGTTATTGCGAAAAACCCTTAATCTATCCGCAATATCCGGGTGCTTCAGGGCCAGGATCTGGGCCGCTAGGATGGCCGCATTCTTGGCTCCCCCTTTCCCAAGGGCCACGGTGGCCACTGGTATCCCTGGAGGCATCTGGACGGTAGATAAGAGGGCGTCCATTCCATTGAGCGGAGAAGAATCGATGGGAACCCCGATGACCGGAAGCAACGTATGCGCGGCGATGACACCTGCCAAGTGGGCAGCCCATCCGGCCCCCGCGATAATAACCTCCAGCCCTCGATCGGCCGCGGTCGACGCAAAGGCCAAGGTTTGTCCGGGCGTTCGATGCGCGGAGGATACCTTGGCTTCAAATGGAATCTGGAGATCCTTTAGTTGTTTGATGCAAGCCTCCATGACGTCTGCGTCAGAAGTGCTTCCAATAATAACACCAACGAGAGGTTTTGTATCGGACATGGTGGACTCCTTTCTTATAAAGCGTGACAGAACCGTAGAATATCGAACAAGGAATGTCGAATAACGAAATGGATACGAAGAAATTTTGCGGTTCCTTGTTCGCTAATCGTTATTCGATTTATTCATGGTTCGCCCGTCGTCTATCGCGCCAGGGGCTCGAATGATCCGGCTCTTTCACCTTGCGCCTTGCGTTTTATTTTTTGCCCATTCCAATTAATGGATAAACCACCATTCCGGCCAGCCAGGCGATATCCTCAGCGGATAGGATGCCGGAAATATTCCGGTCAAACAGGATGTTTCCTTCAGGTGGAAATTCATCATCTCCTTCCCACATGACGAGAGCTACGGGCACAAGGGGTAGGGCATTTACGATAACTGAAAAATCACCATAATCCAGTGATGAAATATTATAGATTTTTGACGCCAGCTCCACCATACGTTCGGGTTGGTGTCCGAATCCCTTAATGAGGGGATCTTTGGCACGCCGTGTAAAGGCGTCCATATAAAACCTGCCCTCCGGAACATCCTGAAAAGAGATCCATTCTCCTGTCGGTGCGGCGCCAGTGGATGAAAATGAACCATGAAGATAATGAAGCATCAATACTTGTTGTTGAATGGGAATTTCATCCTTTGAGTCTTGATATGAAAAAGCCAAATCCGGCCAGGTAATGTGTATGAATCGGCCTAGGAAGGGGAGGATCAAAAAATTTTCGCCCCTTTCATTTGCTTGAATATCGGCTTTCGAATACTTTGAAAGCAGTTGAGGATCTTTTCCTGAAAGCGATTGATTCCCCAGATCTCTGGCCAGTTTGTAATCATCAATTCTCGGCATGAGGTCTCCAAGATGGTTTGTTGTTTTTTAGATCCTGAGTTTTATGTTATAGTTCAGAGAAAATCAAGTCATTATCACTTCCGATCTCCCGGAAAATATGGATCATCCATCAAAGGCCATGAAGAAAAAAAAGAAAGATCTCTTTAATCCGGTGCTAAAGGGTCTTCACCTTAAGGTAGAATCTGATAAGATCCCTGTTCATGATACAGGTGAAAACCAATCCGACAATCTTGGGAAGGATGGCGATATCTCTTACGATGAAGATATGGCCCTCTTTCTTGAAGCCATGTCGGGTGTCACGCCATTCAACCATGGACATAAAAAAACAGCACCGCATAAGGCGGCAACGTTGAAGCCTGCTCATCCGCCACCGGATGAAGAATCCGTGGTGATCAAACATCTCAAAGACCTAATCGCAGGGGATATTGAGATGGATATCACATTCAGTGATGAATACATTGAGGGTGCGGTAGATGGTGTAAGCCAAAAAATGATCAGGAGGCTCAAAAGAGGCCGAATCCCCGTGCAGGATTATATTGACTTGCATGGGTTGACAAGGGAAACAGCGCAAGACGCGGTTCAAGCGTTTTTGGTGGCCAGTCGGAAACGCGGGTATCGATGCGTGCTGATTGTCCACGGTCGCGGCCTAAATTCACCGGAGCAATTACCTGTACTCAAGGAGATGCTCCCGAAATGGTTGAATCAGGGGCCCGCTCGGAAGATTGTCTTGGCATTTGCCACATCCCGGCCTTATGATGGGGGGACGGGGGCGACGTATGTATTACTCAGGAGACGTTGAAGCCGATACTTGGAAGCCGGTAGGCAGAAGTCAGAAGTCTCATTTTTTGTAACAGTTTAGCTCTTTGAAAAATCAAACCAATTGTGGATTCCGTGATCAAGTCACGGAATCCAGCCTTGTATCACGTAATTTTC